>JAEUKM010000432.1 GCA_016793085.1 Rhodospirillaceae bacterium | reverse complement strand
ACCTCGCGCTCGGCGAAGAACAGGTGGCGCTGCGCCTTGGACTGGTCTGACGCTTTCAGCCGCCGGGAGATTTCAAGCTCGGTCAGCAAACCTTCGGCGAAGGGTTTCGTGACGGCGGCCTCCACCGCGTCGATAGCCGCGGGCGGGGCCTCGAAACCGCGCGCACGCTTTGCCACGGCCTTGCGCTGCTCGGCGAAGAACCCAGCCTCGGGCGTTGGAACCGCGATCTGGCTGGTGCGGCGGGTCGTGTTCTGCGCCGCCAACTTTTTCGCCGTTGCCACGGCTGCGTCCAACAGATCGCCGGTGGCGATTTCATCAATAGCCCCAACCTTCAAGGCTTCCGCCGCCTTCACCTGCCGGGCCGACAAGATCCACTCCAGCGCTTTTTCAACGCCGATCAGGCGCGGCAGGCGCTGCGTACCGCCCGCCCCCGGAATAATGCCGAGATTCACTTCGGGCAGGCCCATCTTGGCGTCCTTGGCGGCGATACGGTAATGGCACGCCAGGGCGATCTCGAAACCGCCGCCCAAAGCCGTGCCATGAATGGCCGCGACAACAGGCATGGGCAGCGCCTCGATAGCGTCGTTCACGCGCCACAGGATGGGTTCCACCGGTGGGGCGTCGAACTCGCGGATGTCCGAGCCCGCCATGAAAGTTTTGCCCGCGGCTGCGATCACCACCGCATCGGCCTTGATGTCCTTGATCGCCGTCATCAGCCCCTCGCGCACGGCAATGCTGATGGCGTTCACCGGCGGTTTGTCGACCAGAATAATGGCGACGCCGTCGCGACGCAGAACAGAAACGGGATTGCTCATGGGTTATTTCGCGAACAGCTTCATGCCGCGCTGCACGGCGGGGCGGGTGGCGATGTTCTCGGCCCAGCGCTGCAGATGCGGATAAGGTTCGAGCCCTTTGGGCAGGCGCTTGCTGGAGGTGGCGGCAACAGGATAGGCGTTGATGTCGGCGATGCTGTAAGCTTCACCCACGAAATAAGTCTTGTCGGCCAGGAATTCGTTGAGGATGCCCAGCGCCTTCTCGGCTTCCGCGACGAAATAATCCACGGCACCCCGCACCGGCACCACGCTGGCGAACATGAATTCGCCCCGGAACAACGGACCGATGTTGGTGTTGATGAACGACAGCCACTGGTCCACCTGCGTGCGCTGGCGCAGGTCATCGGGCCGGAACAGCCCGGCTTTACGCGCGAGATAGCGCAGGATGGCTGTGGTTTCGCACACCACGAAGTCGCTGTTCCCGGGGCCGTCGTGATCGACAATCACCGGCACCCGCGCGAAGGGGTTGAGTTTGCGGAACTCGGGCGTGCGGTGCTGGCCGCCCGTCAGGTCCATCAGGTGCGGCGTGTAGGCCAAGCCCGCCTCTTCCAGCATGATGTGGATTTTCTGGCCGTTGGCGGTGGGGACCGTGTACAAGTCGATCATGCGTGCGCTCTTACCGTGTTCCTATCGTTCCTGCTGGACCCATTTTTGGGTTGGGGCATACTAGTGGTCCGATTCTAACATTTGTATGCCGTTTCTGGAGACACTTTTACAAATGTTAGAATCAAAGGACCACTAGCAAATAATTGAATCGCGTGGAGCTTCGGATTTGACATTCGCTTTGCAAGCCTGTGGCCAGCTGGGTCGCGAATGTCAAATCCGCTCCACGAGCGGAAGCCCGCCCGAAACCGAGTGGAATTTGCGCATGACCTTCCGTTTTTGCCGCGTCTTTTTTGTTGCCGCCGCCGTTCTGACGGCGCAGAGCGCACAGGCCGATGTCGACCGCATCGAGGTCTTCGAGCGCGTGCCCTTCGCTGCCGGCAAAAGCTTCGGCAACGTCGGCGCCTACGAGCGCATTCGCGGGCGGCTGACTTTCACCGCTGACCCTAACGCACCGGAAAACCAGGGCATCGTCGACCTGAAACTGGCCCCGCGCGATGCCGCAGGCCGCGTGGTTTATGCGGCCGACTTCATCATGCTGAAGCCGGTGGACCCTACCCGCAGCAACGCGCGCCTTTTTTACGAGGTCAACAACCGCGGCAACATCGGCATGCTGGCGAGCTTCAACAACGCACGCGGCGCCAACCTGCCCAACGATGCCGAACACGCGGGCAACGGCTTTCTGTTCGAGCAGGGCTACACCCTCATTTCCTCGGGCTGGACGTGGGACGTGCCGCCGGGCGACTACCGCCTGCGCGCCGACCTGCCCACGGCGGGCGACGGCGGACGCATCATCACCGGCAAGGTCAACGGCGAGATCACGGTGACAGAAGCCACCGACAGCGCGCGCCACACCGGCATGATGTCGGTGGGCTACGCGCCCGCCAACCCCGATGAGCCCGAGGCGGTCCTGACCGTGCGCACGTCCGCGCTGGGCCCGCGCACCGCAATCGCACGCAGCCAATGGCGCTTCGGTCGCAAGGAAGGCGGCCAAGTGTTCTACGATCCGGCCTGGATCACGCTGGACGGCGGCTTCAAGGCCGGCGCGATCTACACCGTCACCTACACAGCGCGCGAACCGCGCGTGGTGGGCTTGGGTCTGGCCGCCATCCGCGACGCCGTATCGTTCTTTCGCTACAACCGCGCCGACCGCGTGGGCGCGCCGAACCCGTTGATCGAGCCCAAGGGCGAGCTGCCCAAGTGGGCGCTGGCCTGGGGCCATTCGCAATCGGGCCGCGTGCTGAATGCGTTTGTGTACGGCGGCTTCACATCCGACGGGCGCGGGCGGCCGGTGTTCGACGGCATCTACGCCGCCATGCCGGGGGCCGGGCGCGGCAGCTTCAACTACCGCTTCGCGCAGTCCAGCCGCCACTTCAGCCCCGATGTGGAACTGGACTATCCTACCGACTGGTTCCCCTTCTCCACCGGCACGTCCACCGATGCCGCGACCAAGATAACCGCCAGCGTGATCGACAAGGCGCAGGGCTTTGTCCCTAAAATGTTCATCATCAATGGGGCTTCGGAATACTGGGCGCGCTCGGCCTCGCTGAACCACATCGCCACCGATGCTTCCGCCGACATCACGCCCGACTCCCGCACGCGGCTGTTCCTGATGGCGGGTGCTTCGCACAACCCGGGACGCGGCGGCGACCGCGCACAGTTCGCCTCCTGCCGCAACCCGCTGGACTACCGCCCGCTCACCCGCGCGCTGTTTATGCACCTGGACGCTTGGGCCACCGCCAAACGCGAGCCGCCCGCCAGTGCGGTACCGCAACTGGCCGACAGCACGGCGGGCTCCATCAAGCAGTATGCCGAGGCCTTCCCGAAAATTCCCGCAGTACGGCTGCCGACACAGCTATTGGAACCCCCGCGCCTCGACTTCGGCCCGCGCTTTGCCAGCGAAGGCATCGCCGACACCGTGCCGCCCAAGGTGAACGGCACCTATAGCGTGCGCGTGCCCATGCCTGACGCCGATGGCCTGGATAAGGCGGGCTTACGCCTGCCCGAACTGGACGTGCCGCTGGGCACCTACACAGGCTGGAACATCCAGAACGCCGCCACCGGCGCACCCGAACGCGTAGGCCGGTGGGACGGCAGTTTCTGGCCTTTCGCCCGCACTCAGAGCGAGCGCACGGCCACCAACGATCCGCGCTTGTCCGTCTCCGAGCGCTATGCGACGCGCGAGGCGTACATCGAGGCGTACTCGGCGGCGGCCGTGGCCATGGCCGAGAAGGAACTGATTTTGGCGATGGACGTGAACCCGATGATCGAGAAGGCAGGCGCCTTCTACGACAAGGTCATGGCCCATGACCCGGCGGATGAGAGCTGCACATACCTTGGCAGCAGCCCGCCGACGGGTTCGGCGCCCGCTAGCACAGCGTCTCCTGGAAGCGGACGACCGCGCCCTTAGGCGTGCCCTGCACCTCATCGTCGCGCATGACGATGTGGCCGCGGATGATGGTGGCCTTGGGCCATCCCGTCACTTTCATGCCGTCAAAGGCCGTCCAGCCCGCTTTGCTGGCGATCCACTTGTTGGTGATCTCGCGCTTGGCTTTCAGATCGACAACCGTGAGATCGCCGTCATAACCCAACGCGATGCGGCCCTTGCCGGCGATGCCGAAAATGCGCGCAGGTCCGGCGCTCGTCAGGTCGATCATGCGTTGCAGCGTCAGGCGCCCTTCGGCGACGTGATTCAGCATCAGCGGCAGCAAGGTCTGCACGCCCGTGAGCCCTGAAGGGCTGCGCGGATAGGGTTTGGCTTTTTCTTCCAGCGTGTGGGGCGCGTGGTCGGAGCCGATGCAATCCACAACACCGTCATTAATGGCCTTCCACAAAGCCTCGCGGTGCCGGGCCTCGCGGATGGGCGGGTTCATCTGCGCCAGCGTGCCAAGGCGCTCGTAGCATTCGGGGGCCGCCAATGTGAGATGCTGCGGCAGCACTTCCACCGTGGCGATGTCCTTGTGGTCCTTCAAGAGTTCCATTTCCTCGGCGGTGGTGACATGCAGCACCTGCACCCGGCGCTTGGCGGCGCGGGCGAGTTTCAACAAACGCTGCGTACACTTCAGCGCTGTTTCCACGTCGCGCCATTGCGGATGCATCGACACATCGGCCCCCGCAGCTACCATTTTATTGCGTTCCTTCAGGCGGTCGTCGTCCTCGCTGTGCACGGTGACGCGGCGCGTGCCGCTGGCCAGCACGCGCGCGACATTGGCGTCATCGGCCACCAGCAGCGAGCCCGTG
>JAEUKM010000419.1 GCA_016793085.1 Rhodospirillaceae bacterium | reverse complement strand
TTCTCCGCGATGTCGCCGCGGACGCCGAGGGTGTACTGGAACCACTTGTTTTCGAAGTTATTCAAGCGGGGTCCGAGTTCGACGAAACGGCGGCCCAGGGTAATCGGCACTTCAGTCGTGTTGCCGACGACGCACTGTGCGGCGGGGATGCCGCGGGCGGCGCAGATTTGGTTACGAGCGGCGGTCGGAATGAACGGGTTGCCGATCGGAACCTGGTAAACGTTCAGGAACGATCCGCTTTCCGCCAACTGCGTGTTGACGTTCGAGCGGGTGTACAGGGCCTGGGTATACACTTCGGCCCAGTCGGTCAGTTCGTAGCGGCCAATGGCCGTGAACTGGTAGCGTTCCATCGGCGACTGGTACAGGTTGACGGGCTGGAAGTTGAAGCCCGGACCCGCCGGTCCAATGGCGCCGGTGGTGGTGTTGATCTGACCCGCCACACCGGTCAAGCCAGGGCCGCCTGAGGCAACGCTGAGCTGTACCGGAACGTCGGTGCCCGAGCCTTGCGGCAAGCCCGTCGTCGAGGACAACGACACGAGGCCGGTCGGACGCGAACCTTGCAACAGGGCTTGCGTGTCGGTGTAGCCGATGCTCATCGCGATGTTGCCGCGGTTGTCATCGAAGCTGCCGCCGACAGTAATGTCGCCCTTGAAGCGCTTGGCGTCGGATTCATCGGACATCCCGTAGGAGCCCGCAACCGTCATGCCTTCGAAGTCGCGCTTGAGGATGAAGTTGACGACGCCTGCCACGGCGTCCGCGCCGTACACGGCGGATGCGCCGCCGGTGACCAGGTCCGCGCGCTCAAGCAGAGCGATCGGGATCACGTTGGTGTCGACGAAGCCGTCCAGGTTGAACGGCGTCATGCGACGGCCATCCATCAGGACGAGGGTGCGTTCTTCGCCCAGGTTGCGCAGGTCGAGCGATGCGCCGCCGTTCGAACCGTTGTTGGTTCCGGGGCCGATCGAGGGCACCACAGCAGGCAGTTGCTTGATAATTTCTTCGGCCGCGACGGGCTGGCTGAAGGCGATTTCTTCAGCAGAGATCGTCGTAATCGGGCTGTTCGCGACCAGTCCCTCGGTCTTAATGCGTGAACCGGTGACGACGATTTCCTCGAGCTTGTCGTCAGCGGCTTGCTGTTGCGCGAATGCCGGCAAGGCGATTGCCATAACGGCACCCGACAACAGCGTCGTGCGTAATGCACGGCCAAACTTTGTCGTGTGTTTCACGATTTACCCCTTCTTTTAGAATGACTCCCTCGACCGCCAGCCGAAATCGGGTTCCCCCGGTTGATCGGTGGCGGTTGCGGTCAAAAGTTGCTTTTGAACCGCGGCGTGAGCACAGCTCACATTGGCGCCAAGTAGACTGGCCCGGCACTGTCTTCGTCAACTTTGTTTCAAGACAATTTAACGTTTCGTAGAGGGTGTTGCCGCGCCGCTACATTTCTAAAAACGCAGATAATTCAGCACTTTGTGTTTCAACGCCCGTTGAGTAATGATGCGTCGGGAAAGGGGGGTAAGGCATAAGAAATTGCCGAATCCCATAGCGCGAGGGCAATAAGGTTACACGGCTGACAGGTTGTAAGCCCCGCAGCCTGCAACGTATCGCAGTGCAAAAAATCAGAAGATTTATGAGCCCTGTGGAAGCCAATCGGGGGTGGGCAGGCCCTTGGATTTCAAAAACGCCGGATTGAACAGCTTGGTTTGGTAGCGCAGGCCCGAATCCGCGAGAATTGTGACAATGGTTTTGCCCGGCCCCAACTGTTTGGCCAGACGAATGGCGCCGGCCACGTTGATGCCGGTGGAGCCGCCGACGCACAGGCCTTCATCGCGCAGCAATTCGAAAATAATCGGCAGCGCTTCATCGTCGGGAATTTGGAACGCGTCGTCGATGACCGCACCTTCCAGATTTTTTGTGATGCGGCCCTGGCCAATGCCTTCGGTAATGGAGCCGCCCTCGGACTTCAACGTCCCGTACTTATAGTAGTGATACAGCGCCGCCCCGCGCGGATCGGCCAGCGCGATCTTGATGTCCTTGTTGAAGGCTTTTAAGCCCCGCCCGATGCCCGACAGCGTGCCGCCCGTGCCCACCGCCGAGACAAAGCCGTCGATGCGGCCGTCCAACTGGTTCCAGATTTCAGGTGCGGTCACGCGCTCATGGCCGTCTCTATTCGCCACATTGTCGAACTGATTGGCCCAGATGGCGCCGTTGGGCTCGGTCTTGGCGAGGTCTTCCGCCAGACGCTGCGAGAACTTCACATAGTGGTTGGGGTCGGCCGCAGGCACCGCGGGCACCTCGCGCAAATCCGCGCCGAACAGGCGCAGGATGTCTTTTTTCTCCTGGCTTTGGGTATTGGGAATCACGATGACGGTGCGGTAGCCGCGCGCACGGCCCACCAGAGTCAGTCCGATGCCGGTGTTGCCGGCTGTGCCTTCTACGATCACGCCGCCCGGCTTCAAGAGCCCGCGGCGTTCAGCGTCCTCGATGATGTAAAGCGCCGTGCGGTCCTTGATGGAGCCCCCGGCGCTCAAGAATTCGGCCTTGCCCAGTATGGTGCAACCCGTCAGTTCCGAGGCGCGGCGCAGTTTGATCAGCGGCGTGCGGCCGATGGCCTCGACCGCGTCGGCGGCGACAAAACCGGGTTTCAATTCGCTCACGCCAATCCTCGCTACGCTGCGCGCTAAACCGATGTTCACGAGAGTTGCTCCTGTCTGATCGAGGCACCATCGGCCAGGATGCCCGACCCAAACAGTCGGGAATTCTTGACGCGCCGTCAAAGCGCAAGGGCAAGGAAGAAACTTCCTCACGCTGCGGCGGCACAGACAAAAATTCTCCGGAATCACACTATTTCAGGTGGCGCCTAAAACTAAAGCCTGGGTTTTGCAGCCGGGGGCGTATGGGTTTGCTTAGTCAAACCGTCAGACAATCTGGCCCCGATGACCCAGAACACCCCAAACTCGAGCCCTGGAATACCCGCTCTGCCGCATGCAGCGGGCCAGGCCGTGCCGGGCCGCGAGAGCAGGGAAACAGCCCGGGAAACCGTGGTTTTGCTGCCTGCCAACAGCAACAGCCCGTCCCCAGCCGTAACCGACGTGGCCGAGGTCTATTTCGCTCACGGCTAAAGTAGGCCGAAGGCGCCCGCCTGGGGCGATTGCCCTGCCCACAACCCCCCGTTATCGTTGCCCCAGAATGGTTGAAGTCTGGGGTTTAAGGCGTTTGCGATATGGCCGGGCCGGGCAGCTACGAACAAAAGACCTACACGTCGCCGGACGGCCTGAAACTCGCGGTGCGCGATTATCCGGGCCCGGCCAATCCGCGCCTGACCATCGTCTGCATCCCGGGCCTGACCCGCAACGCGCGTGACTTCGACGAACTGGCCCCGCACCTGGCCCAGAAATACCGCGTGCTGTCGGTGGACCTTCGTGGGCGCGGGCTTTCCGAGTACGCCAAGGACTTCAACACCTATCAGCCGCCTGTCTATGTGCGCGATGTGGCCGCGCTGCTGGACGCCTTTAGCCTCAAGCACGTCGCCCTGATCGGCACGTCGCTCGGCGGCATCATTTCCGTGGTGCTGGGGGCGGTGATCCCGCGCCGGGTGCTGGGCATTGTCATGAACGATATCGGGCCCGAAGTGGACACCACGGGGCTCACGCGCATCGCGGCCTACGTGGCGCGGGGCTACACAGGCGCCTCGTGGGACGAAGCCGCCGCGGCGCTGAAGGCCGTCGACGGCAAAATCTATCCCGATTACACGCACGCCGACTGGCTGAAGATGGCGCGCCGCCGCTTCATCGAAGCGCCCGACGGCAAAATCAAGAACGACTACGATCTCAACATCGCCAAACCCTTCGGCAATGCGGCCGAAGCCGGTTCGGCGGCCACGAGCCTGTGGCCTTTCTTTCTGCAATTGAAAGATATGCCTCTGCTGGCGATGCGCGGGGCGATCTCCGACGTCCTCTCACCCGAAACTTTCGCGCGGATGAAAGAGCGCCTGCCGCACATGCAGCAGTGCCTCGTCCCCGACCGTGGGCACACGCCGTATTACGACGAGCCCGTGGCGCTGAACGCAGTGGATGATTTTTTGGCGCGGCTGCCGGACCGTTTGAGTGCTGGTGAAAGTTTGAAGCGCGGCCTGCGGCAGATCGCGTTCCTGATCCGGCTGAAGCTTGGTGCTTTGCCCGGAACGTCTTGAGCCCGGAGCATCTTGAAAAAGAGGCGGCGATGGCGAACTACATCAACGAATTTTCGTACCGGTTCACGCTCAACCCGGCCACGACGGCGCTGGTGGTGATCGACATGCAGAACGCCACGGGCAGTCTCGATCACGGCTTGGCGAAATATCTGAAAGCGCAGGGGCGGCTGGAAGAATCGCGCTACCGCTTCGAACGCATCAACCGCGCCGTCATTCCCAACACGCAAAAACTATTAGCTTACTTCCGCGCCGTGGGCGCGCCGGTGATTTATGTGACGTATGGCTCCGAGCGCGCCGATTACTCCGACGTTGCCCGCCACATCCGCGACATTGTGATGGCGACGAACAACAAGGCCGGCGAGCCCGAGCATGAAATCGTCGCGGCGTTGCAGCCGCAGCCCGGCGAGCCCGTGGTGAACAAGACTACTATTGGCGCGTTTGCGTCCACACCCATCGATCAATACTTGCGCACCTCAGGGATCAGCGAAATTGTCGTGACAGGCGTGTCCACCAACAACTGTGTCGGCATGACGGCGATGGAAGCCGCCGACAAAGGCTACGGCGTTGTCCTTGTCTCCGACGCCACGGGCACGTGTTCGGACAAAATGCAAAACGCCTTCGAGGAGATGTTTTTGCGGTTGTGGGGCCGGGTGCTCTCAACCGACGAGACCCTCTCTGAATTGAAAGCCCACACGCCTGCCCAGGCGGCGCAATAATTCCGGCCCAATAATCAGGGGCCCAATACCCCTGCTAAAAGTCGAATTTCTCTATATTTTCCGAGGGCTTGCCGGGCGGGCCAAAGCCCGGCATGGTCGGCCCCGGAAGATGCCTTGAACGACCGCGAAGGGGACTGCCGATGACGGCCCGCCACGACGATTCGTCGGAGCAACTGATCCTGGATTCCATCGCCAAATGGCTCGCCCGCGACGTCGAGCCTTATGCAATGAAACTGGAGCACGACGACGAATATCCGCAGGCGATGGTCGCGCAGATGAAAGAACTGGGTCTGTTCGGCGCCACCATCGCGCCCGAGTGGGGCGGGCTTGGGCTGTCGGCGACAACCTACGCCAAGATCGTCACCATGATTTCGGAATCGTGGATGTCGCTGACGGGCATTTTCAATTCGCACCTGATGCTGGCCAAGGCCATCGAGAAGTTCGGCACGCTCGAGCAGAAGAAAAAATACTTGCCGCGTTTAACGTCGGGCGAACTGCGCGGCGGCACGGCCTTGACCGAGCCCGACGCGGGCACCGATCTGCAAGGCATCCGCACCAAGGCCGTGCGTCAAGGCGAGCACTACGTCGTCAACGGCACCAAGACCTGGATCACCAACGGCCATCATGGCCAGATTTTCGCCCTGCTGGTGAAGACCGATTCCACGGCTACGCCGCCGCGCAAGGGCATGAGCATGCTGATCGCCGAGAAGGCGCAAGGCTTCACGGTGTCGCGTAAACTGGAAAAGCTTGGCTACCACGGCATCGATTCCGCCGAACTGATTTTCGAGGATTACCGGGTGCCCGCCGAAAACCTGATCGGCGGCGAAGAAGGCAAGGGCTTTTATCATGCCGTCGGCGGGCTGGAGCTGGGGCGCATCAACGTGGCGGCGCGCGGGGTCGGCATTGCCAACCGCGCCCTGAAAGAAGCGATCAAGTACAGCCAGCAGCGCAAGACCTTCGGCAAGTTCATCCACGAACATCAGGCCATCCAATTGAAACTCGCCGAAATGGCGACGAAGTGCGAGGCCGCGCGCCTGTTGGTGGAAAGTGCGGCCAGAGCCTACGACGCGGGCCAGCGCTGCGACATGGAAGCGGGCATGGCGAAATACTTCGCCTCGGAAACGGCGGTGGAAAATTCGCTGGAGGCCATGCGCATTCACGGCGGCTACGGCTATTCCAAGGAATTCATCGTCGAGCGCCTCTACCGCGATGCGCCGCTGATGACCATCGGCGAAGGCACGAACGAGATGCAGCGCATCATCATCGCCCGCCAACTGATCGAGCGGAACCTGATCTAGTCATGACCAAGCCGTTACCTCTGTCGGGCGTGCGCGTCCTCAGTTTCGACCAGTACGGGGCCGCCCCCTATTGCACCATGATCATGGCCGACATGGGGGCCGACGTGATCAAGATCGAGAACCCCGCCACGGGCGGCGATTTCGCCCGCGACACCGGGCCTTATTTCCTGGGTGAACACGACAGTCTTTATTATCAATCGCTCAATCTCAATAAACGCAGCCTGACCCTGGATCTGAAATTGCCCGAGGGCCGCGCTGTTTTGCACAAGCTCGCGGCCAAGGCCGACGCACTGGTGGGCAACATGCGCGGCAATCAGCCCGCCAAGCTGGGGCTGGATTACGCAAGCCTGAAAGCGGTCAATCCCAAGATCGTCTGCGGGCATATCTCGGCCTACGGGCGCGATAATTCGCGGGCCGATTGGCCGGGTTACGACTTCCTGATGCAGGCCGAGGCCGGGTTCATGTCGGTGACGGGCGAGCCGGGCGGGCCGCCGGTACGCTTAGGTGTGTCGATGGTCGATTTCATGACCGGCACCATGATGGCCTACGCCGTCACGGCATCCATTTTGGCGTGCAAAACCACCGATGCGCCGGGGCGGGACGTGGATGTGAGCCTGTTCGACCTGGCGCTGCACCAGTTCACCTACATGGGCCACTGGTACCTGAACGCGGGCTGGACGACGGGCCAGGTGCCGCGCGGCGCGCACGCATCGATTACCCCCAGCCAGTTGCAGAAAACCAAGGACGGCTGGCTGTTCGTCATGGCCCAGAACCCGAAGTTCTGGGAGATCCTTGTCGATGGCTTGCAATGGCCGGGCCTGGCCGAGGATGCGCGCTTCAAGGACATGGACTCGCGCCTGAAGCACCGTGATGCCTTGACCAAAATTCTCGA
>JAEUKM010000402.1 GCA_016793085.1 Rhodospirillaceae bacterium | reverse complement strand
TTTCACCACCGGCCGGGTGCTTGCGCCGCCCTATAAGGCGGTGAAAGTCTCGGGCGCGCTATTCCATACTCAGGGCGGGCTGGTGGTGGACAAAGATGCGCGCGTACTCCGGCCCGACAAGTCGCCGCTGCCCAATCTTTTCGCGGGTGGCGGGGCGGCGCGCGGTATTTCCGGGCCGGGCAACTCCGGTTACTTGGCGGGCAATGGCCTCTTGGCGGCTACCGCACTCGGGCGTCTGGCTGGTATGGCTGCGGCCAGGTTGAGATAGAAGTGTCGTTAGAAGAAGGGGATGGCCGTGCAAAAACGGAAACTGGGCCACCAGGGGCTAGAGGTGCGTTGCATCGGCCTGGGTTGCATGGGCATGAGTTGGGCCTATGGCGGCGGCGGTGATGATGCCGAGAGCATTGCCGTTATTCACCGCGCGCTTGATCTGGGGGTGGATTTCTTCGACACCGCCGAAGTGTATGGGCCCTTCACCAACGAGCAACTACTGGGCCGGGCCTTGAAGGGCCGCCGCGACGGCGTGGTGATCGCCACCAAGTTCGGCTTCAACATCGAGAACAACGCCATGAAGGGCCTCAACAGCCGGCCCGAGAACGTGAAAGCCGTGTGCGATGCCTCACTGAAGCGCCTGGGCATGGACATGATCGATCTGTTCTACCAGCACCGTGTCGACAAATCAGTGCCGATCGAGGACACGGTCGGCGCCATGGCCGATCTGGTGAAGGCGGGCAAGGTGCGGTACCTGGGTTTGTCCGAGGCAGGCATCGACACCATTACGCGCGCGCACAAGGTGCATCCCATCAGCGCGCTGCAATCCGAGTTCTCCATGTGGGAGCGCAACCTCGAGCCCGAGATTATCCCATTGTTACGAAAACTCGGCATCGGGCTCGTGCCCTACGCGCCCTTGGGCCGCGGCTTTCTGACCGGCACGGCCACGCGCGCCGACCAGTACCGCAAGGACGATTTCCGCTTCACCGACCCGCGCTATCAGGGCGAGAATTTCGACCGCAACCAAGCCATCGTGGCCGAGGCGCGCCGCATCGCTGCCAGCCATAACGCCACGCCGGGGCAGGTGGCCCTGGCCTGGGTGCTGGCGCAAGGCGATGACATCGTGCCCATTCCGGGCACCAAGCGGCGCACGTACCTGGAAGAAAACGTGAAGGCCGCCGAGGTGAAACTCTCGGCCGATGAACTGAAGACGCTCTCGGACATTGCCGCCCCCGGCAAAGTAGCGGGCCCGCGCTATACCGAACGCGGCATGGCCTCGATCGACCGGTAGCGGTTGCGCCGTGCTGGGCCCCGTGCTAGGTTACATGTAACCTAAGGAGCGCCGAATATGTCCGCGACCGCCAAGCGCAAGACCCGCGAGAAGGTGCAGGCCCACCGTGAGCGCCTGCGCGCGCAAGGCTTGCGCCCCGTGCAGTTGTGGCTTCCCGACACCCGCGCGCGTGGCTTTGCCTTGGCCGCCCGGAAACAGTCGCAAGCCGTTGCCGCCAGCGCGTTAGCCGCGGCCGACCAGGCGTTCATTGACGCTATTTCGATAGATACGAAGTGAAGCGCGGCGAAATCTGGACGGCGGCGGGCGGCAAGGATTACGCGGGCAAGCCGCGCCCCGTGGTTATCATTCAAGACGATCATTTCTCGGAAGCGGCTTCGGTGAGTGTCTGCGCGTTCACCACCGACCCGACCGACGCGCCTCTGTTTCGCATTTTGATCGCACCCAGCGAGAAAAATGGCCTGAAAGAGCCCTCGCGCCTGATGGCCGATAAGATCACGACGGTATCCAAGGACAAGCTGGGCCGAAAGATCGGCCAACTGGCCGATACGGACCTGGTCAGGCTCAATCGCGCGATTGTCGTGTTCTTGGGGCTGGCGGGCTAGAACTCAAGACTTCCGTGATGAGCCCCTCAGAGGGCGCTCGCAAACCGCTTCGCCAGCGCCGGCACGTAGGACGGCGTGATGCTGCGTACCCGGATGCCCTTTTTCTCGGCAGCGGCGATGATGTCGTCCATGTCGCCGTAGTACGATGTCAACTCCTCGGCGAAGTTGCGCTGCCAGAAGGCCGGGTGCAGGCGGTGCGTGACCGCCATTTTGCCCATGTAGTCGCTTTCGTTGGCGTGGCTCCAGGGTTTCGTGGCTTTGCTGAACTCCTGACCGTCGCAGCCGTAGATATCCACCTGCTTGGAGATGGTGAAGGCCACGGGCAGCACCAGCATGGTGAAAATGTTGGCCGTGGCCGAACTGTAGAAGGCCTGCGTCAGGTCGATATTGAACTCGGGGCTGCGGTTGTTGCCCACGCCGATGATGCGCGTGTGCAGGCTGGGCGGGGTGGCGGCCTTGAAGTAGGGCACGAAACCCAGCTGCGTAATAAAAACGAGGTTTGGGTTTTCCGTCAGCGCTTTTTGCAGATCGGCGCGGAATTTCCCGGCATACAGCGAGGCGCCGCCGTGCTGCACCGGGTCACCGGCGAAGGCGATCTCGGGCTTTAAGTGCGCCATGGCCTTGTCGTCGGCGATGGTCGAGTTGCAGACGGCGCGCAAGGTGGGGCCGGGGTCGAATTTTTGGTCGACCACCTGTTGCAGGGTCGGCCCATTGCCGAACACGCTCATGGGCCGTCCGGTCCAGCGCTTCAGATTCTCGAAGAACAGGTATACCGAGTTCGAGAGCAGCCGGTCGATCTCGTCCTTCGTCGACAGCGAGAGTGCGAACTTGATGAGGCCCAGGGTTTCCTGCTGCACCAGGGTCGGATCGGCCCAGCAGGTTTCGCATCCGGTGCGCGCGGCGATTTCGTTGGGCACGGCGTTCAACTCGGCCGAGCCTGCGTACCACACCACAATGCCGTGTAGATTGGCGGTGGCCTCGAGCGGCAGGGCGCCCGCGCACTGCACCACCTGCACCTTGCCGCGGAAGCGCTGGGCGTAGTCGCCGATGGCGGGGTCGTAGTCTTTACCCAGGAACACCTTGGCAATGTTCAGCACCTGGTCGACATCCAGCAGCAGGAAATCGTCGCCCGCATAGGGAAAGATCAGGCGGTCGAACTTGGTGATGAACGGCAGGAAATGCCAGACGCTGCGGAAAAGCTGGTCGTGAAAGCGCTCGCGCGTCGGAAACGGCGGCCAGAATAAAATGTCAGCCATTTAAGACTTCGGCTGCAAATTTTGCGGAGAAACGTGGGAAAACATGCGGGAATGATACAAAACCATCCCGCATGACTTCTAGTCTCCCATTTACTCAAATTAGCTTTGAGGGCCCTTTATTTGGATAGCGAGCTTATCTAAGGCATCTACAATTGGAATAAAATAATTGACTCCCAAAGACGTTGTGCGCCCATCGCCGGTTAGCCCAGCCACCGTGATCGCAATGACATTGCCTTTGTCATCAAACATAGGGCCGCCACTGTTGCCTGGTTGTACACTTACATCACTCTGCAAGATTCGCATGCCATCTTCAGAACGGTACGAACTCACGATGCCAGAAGTGACTGTACCTTCGTTTTTCTGGCCTAAGGGAGATCCGACAACGTATACCTGCGAGCCAATGGCAAGCTCATCGGTACGAATTGGTAGGCCAAGGACACCAGCAGGCTCAGTTTGAATCAGAGCAACATCGCGCGCAGAGTTTGTTTTAATGACTTCCCCTAGAATTTCACGGCCAGTAACAAACTTTATTTTTACAAACCTTGCACCTCCGACAACGTGCTGATTAGTAATAAGATACCGGTCGGCAATGAAAAAACCGCTGCCCGTGCCGTCACCCGCATAAACTGTAGCGACCTGCCCTCTGATAGTTGTCGCTTGTTCCAAAAATGACCGTTTTGAATTCGATACACGCTCGATCACAGTGGAGGCTTTGTCAGAACTGGCTATTGCTTCCGAAGCTGTGATACCTGTGCTTTTGCCTGTTATGAGGTTATAAAACCCTTCATCTGATAGAAGCTGCCGCGATGCTGATGCGAAAGCCTCTAGGAAAATATCTTCTGCGCCGTTTTCTTTGGATGAGATTTTAGATGAGCCTTTTGTTTTTACCTCATGGACGACTTTACGGTTAAGGCGGCTATAAATCTGCCATTCCACTTCGATCTCAGCTTCGCCACTACTAGATGAAAAGCTACCAAATCCTGACATTGGAAAGCATATATTTGCCTTTATATCCTTTATAAGGCCTCCGATCAGATACTCCGCTTTCCATGATTCGGGATCATCAAACAAAGCGTCTGGGTCGCCGACAACTACATAATTTGCTGTTTCCAGTTCTTCTCTAAAAACATCGTTATATTGATCGTCATCGATAGCTACACGGCCCCCACGATATGTAAGTTCGCCTTGTGGTACGCAGAGTAGTCCCGCTTGCACAGCGCCGATAACTCGATTTCGCGGCATGCGTAATGCCATCTTGCGAAACTGAACAGGTTTTGCTGTTTCTCCAACTTTAACTTCTTTAATTTCTTTGTCTTCCACCTGTGTGACTTTAGCTGAAGTGGCGCACCCGGTGAGAAGCGCAAGGATTGCGCTTCCGTGAGTGATTTTCCGGAAAAATGTCATGCTCACGGCCCCCCATTCATTTTCTCGTTCTGGTTGTCTTTATAGCCGACGCAGACATTTGCCGTCAAATAATGACGTGCGGCTTAATTAAAACTGCAAAAGCCCCGGTTTTAGACCGGGGCTTTTGTGTCTCGAGGTTGGTGTTCTCTTAGTTCGCCAAGGGCGGCAGGTCGAACACCAATACTTCAGCATCGGCGGTGGCCGTCAGCGTCAGGGTTGTTTCCTTCCGCACGGCGGCGCCGTCGCCTTCGTTCATCGCCTGGCCGTTCAGGGTGATGGCGCCTTTGGCCACCTGCACCCAGGCGGTGCGGTTGCTGGCTAAGGTCAGCGCCGCACTTTCACCGGCCTTCAGGATGCTCGCGTACAGCGAGGTGTCCTGATGGATGGTGACCGAGCCGTCGCGGCCATCGGGCGAGCCGACCAGTTTCAGTTTCCCGCTGCGTTCGGCGGCGGGCACGTTGATCTGCTCGTACCCCGGCGCGATGCCCTTCTGCTGCGGGAACAGCCAGATCTGCAACAGCCGTGTGCCCACGTCGGCTTGCGGGTTGAACTCGGAGTGCAGAATGCCCGAGCCGGCGCTCATACGCTGGATGTCGCCGGGACGGATGACCGAGCCGTTGCCGAGCGAGTCCTTGTGCTCCAGTTCGCCGTCGAGGACATAGGTGATGATCTCCATGTCCCGGTGCGGGTGCGTGGGAAAGCCGGCGCCCGGCGCCACCTTGTCGTCGTTGATGACGCGCAGGGCAGAGAAGCCCACGTGCTGCGGATCAAAGTATTCCCCGAAGGAAAACGAGTGATAGCTGTCGAGCCAATCGTTCTGGAAATGGCCGCGATCGTTGCTTTTGCGGATGGTAATCATGAGCGACCTCCTGTGTGTTTGTGTTTCGCTTCGAGGAGGAACATACGGCGGCGCAGACCTTGCAACAATCCGGCATACTGTCATATTATTGTTTCCCTATAGGAGACAATACCATGGACCGCATATCCGCCCTCAGGGCCTTTACCGCCGTCGCCGATGCCGAAAGCTTTTCGGAGGCTGCAGGACGGCTGAAAATGTCGAAGTCGGCCATCAGCAAGCATATCTCGGCGCTGGAGCAGGACCTGGGCGTGAAGTTGCTCAACCGCACAACACGACGGGTAAGTTTGACCGTGGCCGGTGAGAACTACGTGCGCCGCGCCGAGCGGGTGATCGCTGAGTTGGACGAGGCCGACCAGATGGTGCGCCAGGAGGCGGCGGCCCCTTCGGGGCGTTTACGGATTGCGGCCCCCATGACCTTCGGCGTCATGCACCTGGGCGATTTCCTGGCGGGCTTTCTGAAGCAGTACCCCGGCATCAGCGTCGATCTGAACCTGAACGACCGCTACCTCGACCTGGTGGACGAGCACGTAGACCTGGCCATCCGTATCGGCAAGTTGAAGGACTCCTCCATGCAGGCCCGCGTGCTGGCGCCTTCACGGGTGGTGCTGTGCGGCGCGCCCAAGTACCTCAAGGCGCACGGTGTGCCGAAAAGACCTAAGGATTTGCTGGCGCACCAGTGCCTGACCTACACCTATGCCGATGGGACCACGGCCTGGAAGCTGAAGGGCTCCAGCGTGAACGTGGGTGGACCGGTGCACTCCAACAACGGCGATATCCTGCGCCAGATGGCGCTGAAAGGCATGGGCCTGACGCTGCTACCGTCGTTTATCGTGGGTGGCGACGTGAAACGCGGCACGCTGGTGAGCCTGATGGAAGAGCACGTGCCGCAGGAACAGTTCATCAACGCCGTCTACCCGCCGGGGCGCTTTGTGCCCGCACCCGTGCGCGCGTTCATCGACTACATGGTGGCGGCGTGCAACCCTAAGCCCAGCTGGGATGTGTAAATCGCAACAAGTCACCCTGTCACTCCCGCGTAAGCGGGAGTCCATGATAGGGCATTCGTTGCACAAAAAAGATGGATCCCCGCTTTCGCGAGGATGACTAAAGTTTCTTGCTGCTCGCCGCATCTTAGCCCGCGTCGGCGGCCAGCGTGTTGAACACCCGGCGCACATAGGCTTGCGCATCCACCGCGCGCGCGGTCGCGGCCTCGGGCCCAGGAATCCACTGATCGATGGCGCCTGCCTCCAGCACCTTGCGTTCGGCCAGGATGCGTTCCATGGCGTCCAGCCGCGAGCGGGTGGCGGCCAGTTCGTTGGACAACGCAAACACCAGATCCAGCAGCATGTCGTTGCTTGCGTCGGCGAAGAACGCCGGGCGCGCGGGGCCTGCTGTTTTGATATCCGTGGTTTTAACGGCGGTCGCGGTCATCTGTTCCTCGTTCAGGCCTTGAAGGCCCCATACACTTTCCAATTGCCGGTGCGGCCATAGTCCTCGGCCTTGCCCGCGACAGTGGCATCGGTGCGCCACGGCACGGCAGAGACGTCGTCGGTGAAGATGGATGCTTGGGCAAAGCCCGCTTCGGCCAATTCCTGGCCTAAATCGAGCGCGTACAGGCCGCTCCAGAAGGCTTCGTTGTTGTACTGGCCATCCCAGTCGCGCATCACCTGCTCGAACAGCGGTTTGCCCTCGTAGGGCGGCTGTTCCACGTGCGCGGTCAGGCCGTTGGGGCTTAAGCAGTCAAAGCACGACTTGAAAATGTTCTTTACGGCCTGGTGGCTGGTTTCGTGCAGCACAATGGCGGAGAAGGCCACGTCGGCTTTGCCCAGGCGCGCCGGGATGTGCTCGATGTCGGCCTGCACGAAGCGCACGTTCTTGATGCCCAGCGCGTGGGCGCGGGCGGCGGCATAGCGCAGCATGGGGGCCGCCGCATCGATGGCGATGATCTCGGCGTCGGGGAACGCCTTGGCCACGGCAACCGTGTTCAGGCCAGCACCGCAGCCGAGATCGAAGATGCGCTTGGGCTGCAGGGTGGGAAAACGCGTTTTCAGCCAGTTGGCGATGGCGCGGCCCGCACCGTCCGAATGGGGGCCTGAGCGGCCGGGCACGGTGGAATACACCCCGATCTCGTACATGGCGCCGGTGCTGGCGTCATCGGCGATGCGCTGGGCGGTGTAGCCGCCCGGCATCAGGTGCGCGTGGGTATCGACCAGGTAGGCCGGCATTTCAAGCGAGGGGTCCAGTTCCAGGTTACGCGCCTTGCTGATGACGCCAGCGCAAGCGGCGGAAATGGCCTCGGCCTTGTCGGCCACGGCATCGGCCGCGATTTTCTGACGCTGCTCCATCGAGCCGCGGCGCAGGCGGCTCCAGGCCTGGTACTGCACCGTGGCTTCCAGCACAGCGCGCGCTTCGTCGCGCGTAGCGGGCGCGCGGCCATGCGCGGCTTCAAAGCCGGCGACGCCATCGGTTTCGTAACGGCGGCGCAGGCCCGGCACCACCACCTGGCTGAGGAAGTGGTTCAGGTGCGCGATGTTGTCCAGCCGCGCGCGGTCGTCCAGCGACACCTCGGGCAACGCCACATGGCGGCCGATGGTGTCCCACGGCTGGGGCAGAGTGCCGATGTTGATCTGCGCCAGGCGCTGACCCGGCGTGACACTCACGGGCGCGGTGGCCAGGGCTTCTGTGGTGGATCGGACAAGGGCGGCGGCGGACGGCGACATAACGGGCAGGCTCCAGGCAAACGAAATTGTCAGGGCCCGTTTATAGGCTTTGCATTTTATACGAAAAATGAGGATTATTCGTATATATCATCAGGTATTAACGGATAATAGGAATACTGGATAAAAGAACATGGCCCTGTCGCCCGCCGCCTTGCGCCGCCTGGACCTGACGCAGCTTGATTACCTGCGCCACGTGGCCCGCGAGGGCGGGGTTATCGCCGCCGCCGCCGCGCTGAACGTGGCCCCCCAAACCGTCAGCGGCCAACTGCGCGTGCTGGAAAAGCACTTGGGGCAAAAACTCTTGCAGCGCGTGGGGCGCGGCGTGCAACTGACCGACGCCGGGCGGCTGGTGCTGGAATACGGCGCGGACATGCTGACGCGTGGCGAGGAACTGATGCGCGCGTTGGAAACGCCCGAACTGCACCGCCCGTCGCGTTTCGTGGTGGGCATCGGCGAACTGGTGCCGAAACTGGTAGCACGCCAACTGCTGCATCCGGTGCTGCGGCTGTCGCCGACACCGCAACTGGTCTGCCGCGAGCGGGCGGACGACGCACTGCTGCAAGACCTGGAAGCGCGCCGTGTCGATGCCGTCATCGTCAGCATCGCCACCTCGCCCGGGTCCGGGTTGGAATCAACGCTGCTGGCGGAATCGGCGGTGGGCGCGTTCGGCATTCCGCGCCTGGCGCAACGCTATGCCTTGGGGTTCCCGGCGTCGCTGAACGGTGCGCCGCTGCTGTTTCCCGCGCCCGGTACGGAAGCGCGCAGCCTGGTGGACGGCTGGCTGGCCGCGCGCAACATCGCGCCCCACATCGCGGGCGAGTTCGACAATGCCGCTTCGCGCGAGGTATTCGGCGCTGCGGGCGTGGGGCTGTTCCTGGCGCCGCAGATGATCGAGGCCGATCTGAAATCGCTCTACGGGGTGGAGAAGGTGGGCGTGTTCAAAGATTTGATCGCGCGCTATTTCCTGATCGCGCCCTTGCGCACCCGGCGCTCCGTTGCTGAAGAAGCCATTAGAAACGGCGCAAGAAAAGCGAAAAAGAAGTAGGCTTAAGACTTCTTCGTTTTATGTTTTTTCTTTTTACGCTTGGGCGAGGCGTATTCATCAAGCTTGAATGCCTTGCGCTCGATATGATCGATGGGTCTGAGGCGCTTGTCCTGCCCGCGCGGCACCAGGTTGAAGTGGCGGGCGACGGTGAGGATGTCGACAATCTCCTCGCAGAACTTCGGGTTCGTCACCCACAGCTTAGGCTCGGTGCGGCGCAAGTCCACCGGAACCGAATACGTGCGCAGCGTTTTTTTGCGGCCCTTGGTGTATTCCCAGAAATACGACAGGGCCAGCTCGCGCAGATTTTTGAAGATGGGGTCGCGATAGCGCAGGTACGCCCCGTTGCTTTTCGAGATGGCTCCCCAGTATTTGCCGCGTTTGAACAGTGCGATGACGTGATCCACGTCGCCCTCGGCGGCCCCCATGTCCATCAGCAGCGGCGGATGGCCGTTCATGTAGAGTGCCATGGCGGCCACCATGGCGGCCTCGATGCAGTGGGCGCGGCGCTGCTTCAAGGTTTCGGTGACGGACAAGGCCGTGCCGCCGCCGACTTCGAAGTTCATCGGGATTTTGACGATGAAATCCTGGATGGCTTCAGGCGTGGTCAGCGCGCTCAACTGCACGGCCTGGCGGCGCGGCAGCCCCAGATGCATGGCACGCTTAATGCGGTCTAACGCGCGAAGGATCATCCGGCCAGACTCTTGCTCGCCAGTTCGTAGACGTCACGCGACAGGCCGGGCTCGGCAATGATCTGCTCAAGCGCCTGTTTCATGGCGCTCTGGCGTCCGGCGTCGAACCGTTTCCAGCGGCCCAAGGGCGGCAGCAGGCGCGCGGCCGTCTGCGGATTGAATTTGTCCACCGCGATGATCTGCCGTGCCAGGAACGCATACCCCGAACCATCGACGGCATGAAAGTGAACCGGGTTGCGCACCGAGAACCCGCCGATCAGCGCGCGGATACGATTTGGGTTCTTGGGCTCGTAGCTCGGGTGCGACAATAGCGACTGCACGCCGACCAGCGTGCCCGGCAGGGCACTGCATGCTTGCACGCTCAGCCATTTGTCTAGCACCACGGCATCATCCTTGAAGCGCGTGTGGAAGGCATCCAACGCCTGCTGGCGCTCGGGGCCTGCCAGGTCCGCCAGCAGGGCCAGGGCGGCCATGCGGTCGGTCATGTTGTCGGCGGCATCGAACTGCTGCTTGACCATTTGCGTGGTTTCGGGCGCGGCCAGGGCCGCGAGGTAGCCCAAGGCCGCGTTCTTCAGCGCGCGTCGTCCCGCCCCGTCGGCATCAGGCGTGAAGGCGCCGCCGCGCTTGGCGTTGTAAAGGGCCGTCAGCTTCTCACGGTGCTTTGCGCCGATGGCGCGCTTCAAGGCCTCGCGCTTCGCATACAGATTGATGGGGTCTTCCACGGCCATGCGGTTGGCTAGATCGTCGTAGCCGGGCAGGGTCATCAGCCAGGCCTTGTAGGCGTCGTCGATCTTGGCGTCGTCGAGCACGTCGCCCAGGGCCGATAAAAACGCCTCCTGCGGCGCGTCGTTTAGCAGCACGCTGGCCGCATAGTCCTGCTTGGCCTGCCAGCGGTTGAAGGTGTCGCTGTCGTGCGCCATCAGGAACGCGCGGTCGGCGTCGGACAAGGCCGACACCACGTTCACGGGGGCCGAGAAGGCGCGGTTGAGCGAGGGCAACGCGCCGGCAGGGACGTTCTCGAACACGAACTGCTGCGAAGGCTGGCGCAACTCCAAGACCACAGTGCTTGCAGGCGCTGCGGCTTCGCCCTGCAACTTCAGCGGCACGTCCTGGCCGTTGCGGCCCACGAACCCTACGGCAAAGGGCACGTGCATGGGCTCTTTCGTCGGCTGGCCGGGTGTTGCGGACAAGGATTGCGACAGCGTGAGCGTGTAGGTGTTGGCTTGGGCGTCGTGTGCGCCGCGCGCGGTCACCACAGGCGTTCCGGCCTGACGGTACCACAGCTTGAACTGGCTCAAGTCGCGTTCGCCCGCGTCTTCCATGCAGGCAACAAAATCCTCGCATGTGACGGCCTGGCCGTCGTGGCGCGTGAAATACAGGTCCAGCGCCTTGCGGTACGTGTCGGCCCCCAGCAGCGTGTGCTGCATGCGGATCACTTCGGCGCCCTTTTCGTACACTGTCGCCGTGTAAAAATTGTTGATCTCGATGTAGCTTTCGGGCCGCACCGGATGCGCCAGCGGGCTTGCGTCCTCGGTGAACTGGCGGCCGCGCAGGGCGTCCACGTCGTCGATGCGGCGCACCGCGGCACTGCGCATGTCTTCCGAGAACTGCTGGTCGCGGAAGACGGTCAGGCCTTCCTTCAGGCTCAGTTGGAACCACTCGCGGCAGGTGATGCGGTTGCCGGTCCAGTTGTGGAAGTATTCGTGCGCCACGATGCTTTCGATCATTTCATAATCGACATCGGTGGCGGTGTCGGCGTCGGCCAGGATGTACTTGTCGTTGAAGATGTTGAGGCCCTTGTTCTCCATGGCGCCCATATTGAAGTCGCTGACGGCGACGATGTTGAACACATCCAGGTCGTACTCGCGGCCGTACTTTTCCTCGTCCCACGTCATGGCACGCTTGAGCGAGTCCATGGCGTACAGCGCGCGCGGCTCCTTGCCGCGCTCGACGTAGATTTTCAGATCGACCTTGCGGCCGCTGCGGGTGGTGAAGGTGTCGGCGATGTGGCCCAGATCGCCCGCCACCAGCGCGAACAGGTAGCAGGGCTTGGGGTAGGGGTCGTCCCAAACGGCGCTATGGCGGTCCTTGGCCTCGTCGCGAAACTCGACCGGGTTGCCGTTACTGAGCAGGACCGGGCAGGTGGACTTAGGTGCCGTGAGGGTAACGCGGAAGCGCGTCATCACGTCGGGGCGATCCTGGAAATAGGTGATACGCCGGAAACCCTCGGCCTCGCATTGGGTGGTGAACTTGCCGCGCGAGAGATAGAGGCCCTCAAGCGCCTTGTTCTCCTCGGGGTTCACTTCGGTCACCACGCGGAGGGTGAACTTGGCCGGCGGCAGCAGGATCGTCAGGCCGTGGTCGTCGCGCGTGTAATCGCGCCCCTCGATCAAATCTTTGTCGTCGAGTTGGATGAAGATGAGGCTCATCTTCTCGCCGTCCAGTGGCAGCGCTTTCACGCCCTGGCTACGGTCGTGGTTGGCTTCGTACTTCGTGACAGCCGTGACGCGCGTGGCCTGCGGGTGCAGGTCGAAGGCAAGGTCGATGTGCGTGGCGCGGTAGGGCGGCGGCGTATAATCGCTGAGCTTGATGGTCTTGGGTTCGGCGGTGGGCGCGGAAACGTTCTGCGTATCGGCCATGACGGGCGGAAAATCCTGAAAAGAGACTGCTTTAAACGCAATTTATCGCCGAAAATCGCCCAAAGCCACCCCGCAGAAAATGTGAGGTTTGGCGTTATTTTTTCGCGACAAAAGCGTTGAACCGCTGCAAGTGCGGCGCGATCCGCTCGTTCAGATGGTCCTTGGCCATCACAATCTCGTCGTCGATGACCAATGTGGCCGGGTTTTTCGCGTTATACGGCTTCCATAGTGGCGCGCCTTTGATGTTGGGGTTACCAGTCTTGGCGAACTGCACCCAATAGGCGCTCATTTGCTTCGCCACATTTTTATCGCGCTCGGTCAGGGCCGGGCCCAGGAACGTGTCGAGGTTGTTGAACAGGTACATGATCTCCTCGCCGTGCGGTACACCCGGGGCTTTGCCGCGGTTCACCTCAAGCATGTACGAGAAATAATAGGTGTAGGCGGGCGCTTTCGTTTTTTCCATCTGACCAGCGAAGAAGCGCGCGGGCGCATGGAACGTCGCGTCGGCGAACCACAGCTTCGTCAGCGCCGCGTCATCGCGCCCCGGATACATCGCGCGCGCCTGCTCTTCGGTCACGCCCTCAAGAATCGCCCGCAAAGGCAGCGGCGGGCCGCCGCGCGAGATCAGGCTTTCCTCCCAACTGTTGGTGCCGGTCATGAAGGGCACGGCGTGCTGCTGGCCCTGGGCGAAAATGTCGCCCACGGGGGCGGGCAGGAACACGCCGTCGACCGCCGGCAGCAGCGAATTCTGAAAGCCGCGCATGCTGTAGGCGACGATTTCCTGCCAGGGCAGGGCGCGCAGGCGCTTCATCACGTCGCCGTCATTGATGCCGAACTTTTCGGCCATGCGCAGGCCGTCGTCTTCCAGCGAAAGACGGTATGGCGTTGCGGCTGAAACATACTGGGGCCGGTCGACGGTGCCCGAGCCGCTTTCAGCGATGGCGCGCTTGAACAGGCCTTTCGATGATGGCGTCGCCATCAAGGTTGTCACGGCAATTCCGCCCGCCGATTGACCGAAAATGGTCACTTCGTTCGCATCGCCTCCGAAATTCCCGATGTTCCGGTTCACCCATTGCAGGGCGGCCACCATGTCCATCCAGCCGTAGTTGGCCAGGGCCTGGCCCGGCTGCTCTTTTGTCAGCGCCGGATGCGCGAAGCGGCCCAGACGGTCGAGGCGGTAGTTGATGGTGACGACCACCACGCCCTGCTTGGCCAGTTCCGTGCCGTCATAGAACGGCTCGGCGCCTGACCCAAAGCGCGCGCTGCCGCCGTGAATCCAGAACATCACCGGCAGTTTTTTCTTAGCCGTCACATCAGGCGACCAGATATTCAGCGTCAGGCAGTCCTCGCTGAAAGGCTCCTGCAGCACGTAAGGACTGGGATTAGGTTTTCCTTGGGCGCATGGGGGCCCGAACGCAGTGGCGTCGCGGATACCCTCCCAGGGCGCGGCCGGTTGCGGCGGACGCCAGCGCAAGTCGCCCACGGGCGGCGCGGCATAGGGGATGCCCCTGAACACCGAGATCGCGCCTGTTTTCGTGCCCAGCACCTGGCCCAGGTCCGTCTCGATGGGCAGGCTTAAATCCTGAGCCTGGACCGCTGTTGCCAGCCCCAAAGCCAAGACCCAGCCGTGGAAAAACTTACCCATGGCGCATTCACCCCCGTTACCCGGCCACTTTAGGGGGTAAGCCCCGCCATTTCCTCACTTTTCCTTAACAAACCGGACTTAGGTTTTGCCTGTGTCGAAATCTGTCTGCGCCTCAAAGAAGGCGAGGGGTTGCCTATGCGTGTTGTCGCGTTCGTTCCAGCCAAGGGTGAGTCGAGCCGCATCGCCAACAAGAACACGGCGGTGCTGGACGGTGAATACCTGTTCAAGCGCAAGCTCATCCAACTGCTGGAATGCCCCGAGATCGACGATGTGTACCTGGACACCGAAAGCCAGCACATCATCGATCTGGCGTCCGACCTGCCGATTAAAGTGATGAAGCGCAACCCCCAGCTCGCGTCCAACAAGACCGACGGGCATGAACTGTTCGCCAACGAAGCCGCCCATACCAAGGCCGATATTTATATCCAGAGCCTGTGCACCAGCCCCTTCATTACCGCCGAGACCATTAGTCGTGCACTGAAGGCCTTGAAGGCCAAACCGAACGCGGACTCATTGGTGGCGGTGCAGAAAACCAAGCAATACTTATGGTCGGGCAACAAGCCCGTGTACGGCGAGGGCCGTATTCCCAACTCGGTCGATCTGCCCGAAACGGTGATCGAGTCCATGGGGCTTTACATCGTCAAGCGCCAGCCGGGCGAGGGTGCCCCCAAGCGCCGGTTCGGCAAAAAGCCTATCCTGTTCCAGATCACCGACGAGGAAGCAGTGGACGTGAACTGGCCCGAGGACTTGGCGCTGGCCGAGCGCATCTGCGCGGGCTACCGCGCCGTGCACAATGCGGCATTGGATGCCATCCGGCCCCACCTGTGCTCGTCGCTGCTGGCCGACATCTGCAAGGAGCGCAAACTCAAGGCGTTGCTGCCGCCGGGCTTTACGCGCGTGTCAGGCCGCTCGGTGCTGGGGGTGGCCAAAACCCTGGAACTGCGCGCGCTGAAGAAGGGCGACGACTGGCAGGGCATCTACACGGCCCTGGGCAGCTACAACTTTGTGCGCCCCGGTGACGTCATCATGGTGCAGAATCATGTGAAGGACCGCGCCTATTTCGGCGACTTGAACGCCAACATCGCGGTGCGCTCGGGCGCCGTGGGGGCCGTGGTGGACAGTTTCACGCGCGATTCCGAGGAATTGAACGGTCTCGAGTTCTCGGTGTTCGCCAAGGGCATTTCCTGCGACGATATCAAGTACGAGGGCACGGTTCATGCCATGAACAAGCCCATCAAGATCGGCGGCGTTGTCATCAACAACGGCGACTATATCTATGCCGACGACGACGGCGTGCTGGCGATCCCGAAAAAACTGTGGCCCGAAATCCGCGACGAGGCCCTGGCCACCCTGAAAAAAGAGTTCGATATCCGCTACGCCATCATGCGCGGCGAAGACGTGGCCAAGGTGCTAGGCAAGCACGGGGCGTTCTGAGGCCTAGGCGCGGTCGCGCCAATACGTAGGCGCGCGGTGTAGATGCGCCAAGGCAAGTATCAAAATATCAGCGCTATCGCGCGTATAGATTGCCCCATAGGGAAACCGCGCCAACCGGCAACGCCGGATCGAGGGCGCTAACGGCTGCCATGCGTCGGGATGCTGCTCGATGAGGCGGAAAACTTTTAGGGTTTCGATCAGAAAGGTATCGCCAAGGCCAGCCACCTGGGCGTTATACCAAACCACGGCATCGTTTAGTTCGGCTTCAGCGACCGCCAACAGCCGAATTGTCATGCGGGCTTGTATTTAGCGACTACGCTTTCAAGCGATGCGGCCTTGATCTCGCCGCGGCGGTAGGCGGCAAGGCGGTCTTCGGCTTCCTTGGCCCATTGCCGGTCGATGGCCGGATCAGGCGCATCCAAGCTGTCGAGCAGCGTTTCCACCAATTCCAGCCGGTCGGCCGTGGAGAGGTTCTTGGCGGCGGCGCTGAGTTGCTTGGCTGCGTTATTCATGTTTTCTCGTCGCGTGAATGATTGGACCAAGTCTATCAGGTGAAAAACCGGCTTTCCATTGGCGATTAGCGCGTGCACCCTCAAAACCGTAGACTTATCAGCCTATTAATAGGACCTACCCAAACGGGGTAGGGTAGGCTGTCCTCAT
>JAEUKM010000394.1 GCA_016793085.1 Rhodospirillaceae bacterium | reverse complement strand
TTCACGTATGTGGGCGAAAGGGCAATCCACGCCTCGTTGGGCACGTTGTCCCAGGCCATGCCGTGGATTGAAACCAGCACCTTCACCGACGCCGTCTCGGGGAAGGTTTTCAGCCGGTCGCGCAGCATGTTCAGGTAAGCGTCCTGCAGCACCGGGAATTCGCCCAACTGCGGCGTGATGATCAGCTTGATCTTCTTGTTGTGCTCGTGCTCCCACTCCTCGATGTAGTGCATCGTGTGCTTCACCGAGCCGTTGAACTCCTCATGGTGCGAGTAGATCGGCCGCGGCGGGGCGATGACGACGGTTTCAACACCTTCATCCAACAGCGAACGGAGTTGCTTGCGCGCTTCGCCGAAATCCTCGGCGGTGACGAAGCGGTAGGGAATGTCGCCGTACTTGGCCTTCACTTTGGCCATGGCGCCTTCCACCAGGGCGCGTTCGCCGGCTTCGTGCGGAATCTTGCCGTTCACCAGGCCCTTGTTCTTGCCGTAGTAGTAGATGCGGGCCTTATTGGCCAGCTTCTGCGACTGGATCGGCATACCGCCCATTCGGCCGGAATAGAGGAAATAGCCGTGGTCGAAGTGCATGTTGGGGTTCGGCGGCACCCACTTCACTTCGCCGCGCTCGTACTTCTCCATGTACGACACGCCGTCCACATCGAATTTATTTCCATAAACGTCTTCCAGGTTCGTCGGCTTGAACGGTTTGAACTCGTAGAACTTCTCGGTGTCGAGAAGCAAAACGCCGCGATCGGCCATGGCCATGTTACGCATGGGCCAGGGAATATACTGCGACGGCTTCAAGGCGAGGTTATGGAAGTCGGGCAGGCGGTAGTCCTCGGGCATGATCAACCCGGTGACGAAGATGCCCACCTTTCCAACCGGCGTCGTGTCCTGGTTCTTGTAGTAGGTGAAGTAGTTGGGTTCCTTCAGCTGCGGCGGCGTCCGGTTCATGTACCAGAACGTGCCGTAGCCCGCCGCCCCCACCACCACAATCAGGACCACCAGCCCGATTGCGGCCTTTTTCAACGTGCGCAACATGTCGTGTTCTCCCCCATCATCGCCGCTTAACGCGCGGCGACACGATATTTACGCAACGAGGCGAAAGCGAAAGCGGTGAGTCCGCCGACAACCACCAAGAGGCCGAGCAGCGACGGCAGCAAGCGACCGACGACGTTGCCGAAGGGCTCTTCCACGTAGCTAAAGGAGGGGAACTGGTCGTACTCGGCGGTGGTGAGCGGTTCCTGCTTCAAGAACCGGCCGGTGAAGAAGTCCACCCACTTGGCGTGGAACGTGAACACCTGGCTCATGAAGTACTCGTAGCGGTCGGCACTGGTGCCCGCCACTTCGTTCATCGCCAGTTGCATCATGATGGCGGGCGAGAGGAACTGGAAGCGGTTGACGATCTCTTCCTGCTTGTTCAGCTGGGTCTGGAAGCTGTCGTAGAGCGGCTTGATCGCCTTTTCGATGGAGGCGTTGTTGGCCAGCGATAACGTTAAAAAGTCGTTGGCCCTGGCTTCGCCGCCCGGCACCAGTTCCAGGTGGTCGTAGTAGTACTCATCCAGCGCCTTCATGCTTTCCTTTTCAGCGGCAGTCTGGGCTTCACGCGAGGCGGCAGTGAAGTCCAGGCGCGACGGCGCCGGATACAGTGTGGTCGCGACCACGCTGACCAAAGTCGGGATGATCACCACGAAGGCGAGCCAACTGCCCGCCAGCACGATGCCGTTGGTGGCCGAGCTTTTGCCGGCTGAATTCACCAGCACCGCCAGCCCGAACCAGAAGAGGCTGTAAAGCACGGTGGCGCCTAGCCAGAAGCCGAAGCGCGCCCAGGTCTCGGCCTTGTCCAGGTCCGAGCCCACGGCCAGTACCGCGCCAAGGCCAAAAGCCAGCACCACGGCCAGCATGATCGCCATGCGCGAGATCAGCTTCGAGGCCATCAGCTTGCGTAAGGAAATGGGGTGCGCCAGCACCATGGCCAGCGTGCCGCGCTCTTTCTCGCTCGAGAGCAGATCGTAGCTCATGGCCAAAATGAAAATCGGCATCAGGAAGATGATGACGAAGGCAATATCGAAGGCCCCGGCTTTCAGGTTCACAGGGTTTTCGATCTCGTTATCCTTCGTCGCATCGATGATGTTTTTCATGCTGACGGGGATGTAATTCAAATTGATGTCGCTCTGACCGATGGACATCGCGGCCAGGCCCGTGGCCGGCAGGATGGCGAAGCTGGCCGTTTCGCTGCCGACGGCACCTGCGTTGGTGCCTTGCGGCGGGCCCGCGCCGGGGGCGTGGTTGATGGGCGCGAACTCCATCTTGCCGCCCGTGGCTTTCACCTCCGCCTCGTACTTGGCAAGGTCAGCGCGCATCTGGCTGCGCACGCCGGCTTCGTGCTTGGCGATGGCCGCTGCCCCCGCTGCTTGGCGTTCGAACACGCTGGACGTGGCCCAGGCGCCGAAACCGATGGCAACGGTGAGGAGCAAGAGAATCCACAACAGGCTCGGCGTCTTGGCGAGGCTGCGGGTTTCGTGAGCAACGATCAGGCTATACATCGCTGTTCTCCTTTAAAACGTGTTCTTGCGCACGCGGCCGACGGCGGCTAGCGCGAAGACAATGGACGCCAGAAGCCACGCGCCCAAAATGGCGAGCGCGCTTTTGTACTCGTTGAACACCTCGCTAAAGGACGGCGGGGTGTACTTGAAGGGCGGCACGATGGAAAACACCGCTTCATCCGCGGTCATGTAGTTGGACGAGTTCGATACCCCGTTCAGGTCCACGGCGGCCTTGGAGAGGTAGCCGTTCATCTTCGCCACCATCTCGCGGCGGAACTCTTCGGCTGAACGCGTGTAGCGGTCGTGGTGCAGAAGGTCCGAACCCGCCAGGCCCATGGAAATGGACTTCAAGGGCATCAAGGGCGCGATCACGCCGAAGGCGTCCTGCAGGCGGCGCTGCGACATGTAGGTGTCGCGCAGGCTGTTATAGTGGTGGTCGAACACTTCGTGGTCCAACTCCTCCAGCTTCTGCATGCGCACCGCCGGGAAATACATCGGCAGCTTGGTGGGGTTGTCGACGTTGTGTTCTTTCATCAGGTCGCGTACGTATTTGCCGAACTTGGCGGCGGTGGGCACGCCGTCCAGCCCGCGCACCTGATCGACCTTCACGTTGGTTTGGAATTCGCCCAATGAGGGCGAGGGGTAGACGGCTTTGGAAATTTCAGCCGCCGACTTGGGCACGATGAACACCGTCAGCGCCCAGAAACCCACCAATGCAATGAGGGCTGTGCGCGGCGAGGCCGACAGAGCCGAAATCGCCAGCGTCACGAACAGGAAGACCAAGCCGTAAGCCGTATAAGCCAGCGTCATCAGGGCGACGCGGTTCGCAAACGCATCGGCCGTGTCGGGAATTTGCAGCAGGCTCAATACCACTGCGCCGAGGATGATGCAGGGCACGATCGCCAGAAGAGCCGCCCCGCCAATCCCAATCGCCTTGCCCCAAAGAAGATCACGCTGGGCGACGCCCATGCTGAGAAGCTGTCGCAGCGTGCCGCGCTCTTTTTCGCCTGAGAACGCCGTGAAGCCCAAGAAGACGATCAGGAGGGGCATCAGCACTTGCAGGATCATCGCTCCGTTCAGGTCGCCGAAACGCG
>JAEUKM010000390.1 GCA_016793085.1 Rhodospirillaceae bacterium | reverse complement strand
AGCTGGCCAACCAGGCCGAACGCCTGCGCGCCGAAGTGGACGGCTTCCTGGCCGACGTGAAGGTTGCCTAAAGCCTCTCGAGACTACGTCGCGCGTTTCCTCCGCCGACCGTCTTAAAATCATCATCTAAAAAAACCCCCTGTGCGCCAGCACGGGGGGTTTTGCTTTGGGGCCGGGCAAATTGTGCCGTCCGGGGCCCGAATCGGCCTCCGGGCCCGTATTTCGGAGCTTGGATGGCGCCCTATACCAAAGGTCATACCGCGCTGCGCCCTAAACCAAACGGCGCTGTTTCTATACCTCCGCTCGCATTCAATTTCCCCCGGTCTGACATAGGGTCCGTCTTGCAAATCCGCCCCACGGGGGGCCTTACGCAGCGAGGCGACTATGGACGATCTTATTTCTGAATTCGTGACGGAATGCACCGAGAGCCTGGGCCTGTTGGACCAGGAAATGGTGCGCTTCGAGCAGAACCCCAACGATGCGGGCATTCTCTCGAACATCTTTCGCGTCATGCACACCATCAAAGGCACCTGCGGGTTCTTAGGACTCGGCCGCCTGGAAAAGGTCGCGCACGCCGGTGAAGACGTCCTCGGCAAGTTCCGCGACGGCGCCCTGCCCGTCACCAGCGAAGCGGTCAGCCTGATCTTGGAATGCCTGGATCGCATCCGCACCCTGATCGAAGCGCTGGCCGAAACCGGCAACGAACCGGCCGGCGACGACAGCGCCATCATCAGCCAACTGCGCGCCATGGCCGAAGGCAAAGCCCCGGCCCCTGCTGCTGCCGCTCCTGCCGCTGCTCCGGCCGCTGCTGCAACTGCCGCCACGACGACCGCCACCGACGGCGGTTTCCCGGTGGCCGCCGAACTGTTGGAAGAATGCGCCGCCGCCGAAGGCGACTTCCCGGTTGCCGCTGAACTGCTGGCCGAAGTGGCCGCCGCCGAACAGACCGCGCCCGCGGCTGCTGCCCCGGCGCCTGCCGCTGTTGCCGCAACGCCTGCCCCGGCTGCGAAAGCCCCGCCCCAGACTGAAGCCCGCGCCGAATCGAACGGCCCCGGCCAAGGCGCACAGTCGATCCGCGTTACGGTCGATGTCCTTGAAAACCTGATGACCCTGGTCAGCGAAATGGTGCTGACGCGCAACCAGCTTCTGCAGCTCGCCCGCGCCAACGAAGGTTCGCCCTTCGTCGAGTCGGTGCAGCGCCTAAGCCGCGTCACCAGCGAACTGCAGGAAGGCGTCATGAAGACGCGCATGCAGCCCATCGGCAATGCCTGGAACAAGCTGCCGCGCATTGTGCGCGACCTGGCCAACGAACTGGGCAAGAAGATCGATCTGGTCATGTCCGGCGAAGAAACCGAACTGGACCGCCAAGTCCTCGAACTGATCAAAGACCCATTGACCCACATGGTGCGCAACTCGGCCGACCACGGCCTGGAGCGCCCGGCCGACCGTACGGCCGCCGGCAAAGGCGATGTCGGTACGATCAAACTGAGCGCCTTCCACGAAGGCGGCCACATCATCATCGAAATCGCCGATGACGGCCGCGGCCTCAACGCCGAGAAGATCAAAGCCAAGATCCTGGAAAAGGGCCTGGCGACTCCGGATGAACTCAGCCGCATGTCGGAAGCCGACATCCAGGCGTTCATCATGAAGCCCGGCTTCTCGACCGCCGAAAAAATCACCAACGTCTCCGGCCGCGGCGTCGGCATGGACGTGGTGCGCTCGAACATCGAAAAAATCGGCGGCACCATTCAGTTCGTGTCGACGTATGGGAAAGACTCGACCTTCACCATCAAGATCCCGCTGACGCTGGCCATCGTGTCGGCCCTGATCGTGAAATCGCGCAACGACCGCTTCGCCATCCCGCAGATCGCGGTGCAGGAAGTGGTGCGCGCCTCGGCCCGCTCGGAATACCGCATCGAAACGCTGAAGGGCGCGCCTGTCTTGCGCCTGCGCAACCGCCTCTTGCCGCTGGTAGACCTGGCCTCGACCCTGACCGTGTCGGATACCCCGATGAACGAAGGTTACGTGGTGGTCTGCAAGCAGGGCGGCTCGCTGTTCGGCGTCGTCGTCGACAGCATCTCGGACGCGGAAGAAATCGTCGTGAAGCCCTTGTCGTCGCTGATCAAGAACACGCCGTTCTATTCGGGCAACACCATCCTGGGCGACGGCTCGGTGATCCTGATCCTCGATACGAATGGATTGGCAAGCCGCCTCGGCGCCGGCGTCAAGACGGTGGAAACCGCCAACGTGGTGAGCGAAACCCGCAAGGACGTGCGCAATATCCTGCTGTTCAAGGCGGGCCAGGGCTTGAAAGCCGTGCCGCTGTCGGAAGTGCACCGCATCGAGCACTTCGACATGACCAAGGTCGAGTATGTGCAGGGTCAGGCGACCATCCAGTACCGCGGCCGCTTGCTGAACCTGGCCACGCTGGCCGGTTCGGAAGGCATCCGCACCCAAGGTCATCAGACCGTGCTGGTGTTCGGCTCGGACGAGAACCAGGCAGGCCTGGCCATCGATACCATCGTCGACATCATCGAGGACGAACTGGTGGTGGCCCGCAAGAGCACAGCCGCCGGCCTGTTAGGCTCGGGGATTGTCGGCGGCAAGGCTGTCGACTTCATCCACACGCCCTACTTCCTGGCTGAAGCCGCCACCCACATTGAGACCAGCAGCAACACCATTGCCTTCGGAGAAGCAGCATGAACGTCGTCGACCTCGCCACCGTCCGTAACACCGCGTCGTCAACGGACTATGTCACCTTCACCGTCGGCGGCCAGCACTTCGGCCTCACCGCCATCGATGTCCGCGACGTGTTGAAAACCCAGGCGCTGACCCGCGTGCCGATGGCGCAACGCGAGATCGCCGGCCTGATCAACCTGCGCGGCCACATCGTCACCGCGGTGGACTTGCGCCGCCGCTTCGGCTTGCCCGACCGCACGTCCGAAGAACGCCCGATGAGCATCGTCATCGAGCACAAAGGCGAGCAATTCTGCCTGTTGGCCGACAGCGTCGGCGACGTGCTGGCTTTGAGCGCCAATGATGTCGAGCCCAACCCGACGTCGATGGACGACGCCTGGCGCAGCATCTCCAAAGGTGTTGTGCGCCGCGAGCAGGGCCTGATGATCATGCTCGACATCGCCACCACCATGAATCTGGCCGCTTAAGAAGCGGCCAGAACGACCCCCGGCAGCAGTATACCGCCATGTCTCGTGTGACTCAGATTCTGTCTACTTTCGGGCGCAAGCGCAGCAATGTCATTTTCATTGCCGGGCTGTTGGCGAGCCTGCTGCTGATTACGGCGTCACACGTGCGGGCGTCGTTTACCGCCAAGGGTACGCACCAGGCGTTCAACACCGCCAATGACAGCGTCAGCGCCTTCAACGAAGTGCGCTCGTCGCTGTTTGACCTGCGCCTGGCGGCGGAAGACGTGCTGAAGAGCGGCAACCGCGAGGCGCATGAGCAGCACAACGCCATCGTCAATGACCTGCTGCTGAACCTTGAGCCGCCCGCCGCGGCCCAAACCAGCGACCCGGCGGTGATGGCTGAAAGCCGCAACGTGCTGGCCCAGGATCTGCGCCACTACGAACAAGTGTTCGCCCAGACCGCCGATGCGGTGGACGCCGGGCACATGACGGCGGCCGAAGGCGCCGACCGGCTGTTGCCGATGTACGTGAACCTCCAATTCCGCGCCGAGCGTATTCTGCTTGATGCCACGCGCACCATCGCCGGACTGGACAGCCCGGCTTCGCGCTCGGTGTTCTGGTCGCACCTGACGTTTGGTCTGGCCGTGCTGATCTTTGCCGGCCTGGCCGCCTGGATGTGGCGCCAGTGGCGCGGCTCGGTCGGCCTGTTCGTCGCCGCGGCCGAATCGGAACGCGGCCGTTTCCGCGACCTCGCCCTGGCTACGGCCGATTGGTTCATCGAGCTGGATTCGGATTTACGCGTGAGTGCGGTCAGCGAGCCGCCCGAAGGCACCACCGAAGTTCCCTATATCGTCGAATGCGCCATCGGCATGCGCCTGGAAGACGCGGTGGCGGGCAACGAAGGCCTGAAGTCCAGTTGGACGGCCTGCCAGACCGCCATGAGCGGCCGCCTGCCCGTGAAGCGCTTCCGCTATGTCGTCGCCAACCCCCTGCTCGGCACGCGCCATTACGAACTGAACGGTCTGCCGCACTTCGGCACGGGCGGCCAGTTCCTGGGTTACCGCCTGGCCGTGGCTGACGTGACCGCGCAAGTGAACACCAGCGCCAAGCGCGAAGAGATGGAACACCTTTTGACCGCGCTGTTCGAGCACAGCCCAGCCATGATTTCGGTGAAGGACGTGGAAGGCCGCTTTACCGCCATGAACCGCGCCTCCGAAACGGTGATGGGCATCTCACGCGACGAAGCGATTGGTTTTGATGCCAGCGTGCTGATGAAGCGCGAAATGGCCGAGCAGATTTCGGAAGAAGAATCGCGCGTGATGGAATCGGAAGAACCGATGACCTTCGAGCACGACATCTGGATCAACGGCTCCTTGCGCACCTACCAGACCACGCGCTTCCCGGTGCTGGACGACGACGGCTGCCTGAACAGCATCGGCGCCATCGGCGTGGACGTGACCGACCGCCGCAAGGCCGAGGAAGAAGTGCAGCGCCGCGCCAACTTCGACAGCCTGACCGACCTGCCCAATCGCCACCTGTTCCAGGACCGTCTGACCCAAGCGACCGCGTTCTCCAAGCGCACCGGCCAGTTGATCGCCGTGCTGCACATCAACCTGGACGGCTTCCGCGCCATCAACGACGTGCGCGGCGAAGCGGCGGGCGACCAGATTCTGTTCGAGACCGCCTGGCGCTTGAAATCGTGCCTGCGCGACACCGACACCGTGGCGCGCCTGACGGGCGATGAATTCGGCATCATCCTGACCAATCTGGAAAAGGCTTGCGACGTGGCCAAGATCGCCGAGAAGATCACCGCCGCCACGTCCGAACCCATCACCGTGGACGGCGTGTCCTGCTACCTCACCGTCGGCATTGGATATGCCGTGTGGCCCGAAGGCGGCGAAACCGCCGAAGGTCTGACGCGCAACGCCGACATCGCCCTGCACCGCGCCAAGCGCAGCGGGCCCGGCCGCACCGTGTGCTACTCGGCCGACATCGGCGATGCCTTGAAGCAGCACCAGATCATCGCGCAGTCCCTGAAATCGGCCGTGACCTGCAAAGAGCTGTTCGTCATGTACCAGCCCCTGGTGGATGCCGTGACGCAGGAAGTTGTGGCCGCCGAAGCCCTGATCCGCTGGGAGAACCGCGACCTGGGCCTGGTGCGCCCCGACCGCTTTATCCCCATCGCCGAGGAAAGCGACGCCATTTTCGATATCGGGCTATTCATCATGCAGCGCGCCTGCCGCGACGCCGCCGCCTGGAACGAACGCCGCCGCCGGCCCGTGGCCGTCTCGGTTAACGTGTCGCCCAAGCAGATGCTGCGCCCGGATTTCGTCGCGACCGTGAAGGCCGTGCTGGATGACACAAGATTGCCCGCCGAGCTTTTGAAAATCGAAGTGACCGAAAGCGGCCTGATGGAAAACGTCGGACAGTGCCAGAAGGTGTTCGCCGAACTGCGCTCGCTGGGCGTGAAGATCTCGCTGGATGATTTCGGCACCGGCTACTCGGCGCTCGGTTATTTGCAGAAGTTCGAGTTCGATGCGCTGAAACTGGATCGTTCGTTCATCCGCGACATCAAGGTGGGCGACTGCAACAACACCACCGTCGCCGAGAGCATCATCTCCATGGCCCAGCGTTTAGGCTTAACGATCGTCGCTGAAGGTGTCGAAACCGCCGAGCAATTGGAGTTCCTGCGCAGCAACGGCTGCGACCAGATCCAGGGCTTCCTCTTCAGCCCGCCGAAGAAGCTGGGCGACTTCACCAGCTACGTCGTCCAGCAGGACTTGGCCAAGGCGGCCTGAAGCACATGACCGACGCCGCCATCGCCATTGCCGAGACCGCGCCGCCCCTTGCACCGCCGGGGACAGAGCAGCGCCGCAACTCGGCCATCCGTCATACATCGCAAGCCGCGTTCACCACGCTGATCGACCTTCTGGCCGCCCACGGCATGGAAGCGGTGGTGGCGAATTTACGCGGCCTCGGCCAGGTGGAAGACGTCATGCGCCGCTGCCCGGCCATGGTGGGTCTTTTGCTGTCGCTGGCCTGGAAGTTCCGCGAAGCCCCCCTGCTGACAAGTTTCTTCGCCGGCCCGGACGGCGTGCTGGTCAGCGCCGAGGACCAGCCCATTGCCCCGTGCGGACGCACCTATCAGGACATCCGCAAGGCCCACTTGCTGGGCACGGCGCGCGTGCACCTGACCAAACCCGCCCGCAAAGGCAAATCCGCCGGCAAAACAGCGCCCAAGCCCGGCCTGTGGCAGCGCGTGAAAAGCCTGTTCGCGAAGGCGCCGGCGGCCGCTCCCAATGACCGGGCCAGTTTGTTCGCAGCCTTGAAGCCCCACCTGCATCATCACACCCAGTTCGAGCTGATCCCGGTCTACGCCACGCTGTCGGCCCGCCAGATCGGCGCCCTCGGCGGCCTGCTGCCGGCCTTGACCAGTGCGGCAGCCGTGAACGCCTTAAGTCCGCTGGCGCCCAAGCAGATCCTTTCCCTGCGCGCGCTGGTCAGCCAGTTCGCCGAAACCGTTCTGGCCGACCCGGCCCGCGCTGCGACCTACATGGGCCTGACGGCGGCCTTCCGCACCGCGGGCGAAAACGCCCTGGATGACGCTGTTGCCGGCTATGCCCTGAACTGCCTGCTTGGCACCTATGCCGATATCCTGCCCGGCCTTTTGGCCGACCAGGACAACAGCGTCGCCGTCATCCGCCGCCTGGCCCCGGCCGCCGGAATTGACCTGTGGAGCATCTTCCGCGCACCCGAGGCCGCCGTGAATGTGCGCTTCTGCCCCGAGCCCATTGCGCAAATTTTGGGCCATACGGCGCGCTTTATCCACGACAGCGTCTCGGCCAAGTTCGGCGACGCCAAAAACCTCGACGCCCTGGGCCTGATCTTGAGCGAAATCCTGGCCGACCTGGGCCCGGACACGTTCGCACGCGCCACCGCCGGCGCCGAGCACGCCAAAATCTGGGACAGCTTGGTCAGCGCCCTCAACCGCGCCGACAACCTCGACTCCGGCGCGGACCTGACCCTGCCCAAAACCGCGGCCAGCCTGCAGACCATCGCCGCCAGCGCCCTGCGCAGCTTGCACGCCGCCGTCGCAGCCGCGCCGCGCGCCAAGGCCGCTTAAAACCGCCTCTCGAAAACCCCAGGTTTTCAGCCAAAAAACCAGCGAATCCGGCCATCTTGCCGGGCCTATACGAAAGTATAGCCCGCCCCCCCTCCATACCGTCGTACCGGCTGACTATCCGGTTCCACATTGGAACGCCAAAGCCCCCGCTGCCACAGTGCGCCCACAACAAATTGATGGCGCATCCCATGAAATCTTTCCTCCTCGTCGATGACTCCGCGATCATCCGCAAACTGGCCAAGCGCATGCTGGCCAAGCACGGCTACGAATTCAGCGAAGCCGAGAACGGCGCGGTCGCGCTGATGATCTGCCGCACCGATATGCCGAACGGCATTCTGCTCGACTGGAACATGCCCGTGATGGACGGCCTGGCCTTCATCCGCGAACTGCGCCGCCTGCCCGGCGGCGACCAGCCCAAGGTTCTGTTCTGCACCACCGAGTGCGAGATGGACAAAATCGAAACCGCCATGGGTGCGGGCGCCGACGAATTCATCATGAAGCCGTTCGACGAGGAAATCCTGTCCTCGAAACTCGAACTGGTCGGCCTGGCTTAACGCCGGCATCCGAGGGGTCTTGAAAATCATGTCCGTCACCGCAGCCACACCGCAACCCGGCGCCAACGAGGTCAACGTCCTGATCGCGGACGACTCGCTCGTCATCCGCGGCACCATCGCGCGCATCTTAAAAACCGTGCCCGGCGTTCGCGTCGTCGCAACCGTGCAGAACGGCCAGGCCGCCGTCGACCGCGTGAAGGCGGGCGGCATCGACGTGGTGGTGCTGGACATCGAAATGCCGGTGATGGACGGGCTGACCGCCCTGCCGCTGCTGCTGAAGGCCGAGCCGGGCCTGTCGGTCATCATGGCTTCGACGCTCACCACCCGCAACGCCGACATCAGCCTGCAGGCCATCAACCTGGGCGCGGCCGACTACGTGCCGAAGCCGACTTCAGCCACCGATATTTTCACCACCGAAGACTTCCGCCGCGAGTTGTCCGAGAAGGTGCTGCACCTCGGCAGCCGCAAAAAGAAGATCATCATCACGGCCGCAGCGCCTGCGCCGGCCGTGCAGCTTGCGACAGTGAAGCGCGGATTGACCAAACCGCGCGTGCTGGCCATCGGCAGCTCGACGGGCGGCCCGGCAGCGCTGATCAAACTGTTCAAGGCTCTGCCCAAGACCATCAACGTGCCGGTCGTCGTCACGCAGCACATGCCGCCCGCGTTCACCGCCATTCTGGCGCAGAACCTGCAACGCGACAGCGGCTGGACCGCCAAGGAAGCCGCCGAAGGCGATTTCCTGGAGCCCGGCCGCATCCTTGTCGCGCCCGGCGACTACCACATGCTGTTCGAGAAAAACGGCACGCACGTCCGCGTGCGCCTGGACAAGGGCCCGAAGGAAAATTTCTGCCGCCCGGCGGTGGACCCGATGCTGCGCAGCCTGGTGACCGCCTACGGCCCGGCCGTGGCCAGCGTCATCCTGACCGGCATGGGTCACGACGGCATGGCCGGCTGCAAAACCGTTGTGGCCGAGGGCGGCACCGTTGTCGCCCAGGACGAACAATCCAGCGTGGTGTGGGGCATGCCGGGCGCGGTTTCCCGTGCGGGCATCGCCTCGGCCATCCTGCCGCTGGATAAGATTGCCGCTGAGATCGAGAGCATCGTTGGAGGGCGCGCGCTATGATTTCGACCGATTTTGAATTCCTGGCCGGTTTCCTGAAGACCAACTCGGGCCTGACCTTGACACCCGACAAGGCTTATCTGATCGAAAGCCGCCTGCAACCGATCGCCGCCAAGCACGGCAAGGGCGATGTGGCGGGCCTGATCAACGCTTTGCGCACCTTCCCGACGCAGGATTTGCGCCGCGACGTCATCGAAGCCATGACCACCAACGAGACGTCGTTTTTCCGCGACACCAAGCCGTTCGACATCTTCAAAAGCGAAGTGCTGGGCAAGCTGGTGACGGCGCGCGCGGCCAGAAAGTCCTTGCGCATCTGGTGCGCAGCCGCCTCCTCGGGCCAGGAACCCTACTCGATCGCCATTCTGTTGAAGGACGATCCGCGTCTGGCCGGCTGGAAAATCGATCTCGTCGCCACCGACATCGACACCTCGATCCTGGCCAAGGCGACCACCGGCCGTTACTCGAAGTTCGAGGTTCAGCGCGGCATGCCGATCCAATTGCTGATGAAGCATTTCACCAAGCTGAATGACGACACCTGGGAAGTGAAACCCGAAATTCGCAGCATGGTCAGCTTCCGCCAGCTCAACCTCTTGGAAGACTTCAGCACGATCGGCACCGTCGACGTGGTGTTCTGCCGCAACGTGCTGATCTACTTCGATGCCGCCACCAAGGGCGGCGTGCTGGGCAAGATTTCGCGCCGCCTGAGCGACGACGGCTACCTGTTCCTGGGCGGCGCTGAGACAGTGCTGGGCGTCAGCGACGCGTTTGAACCGTCCACCGGCAACCGCGGCTTGTACGTGAAGCCGCAGCGCCTGGCGCAAGCGGCGTAAAGAGGAGACCCCAAGGTTTACGGCAATGAATGCTGCGGCCAACCATAGCGGCGAGAACAAAGCGGACGACGAACGCAAGATCGACGTTACGAATTTTGATTTCCACGCCAAGGTCTTTCACGTGCCCGGCGCGCGCTTCGCGCTGACCGACAGCACGCGCGAGCCGCGTTTTTTCGTCGACCTGGGCGGCATCAGCGCGTCATTGTCCATCGATGTGCTGCAAAAGGAATTCTCGATCCCCAAAGACAGCCACGACGCCAAGCTGATCCAGATT
>JAEUKM010000079.1 GCA_016793085.1 Rhodospirillaceae bacterium | reverse complement strand
AAAACCACCTTTGACTTCCTGATCAGCCCGGCGGCGGCGTCCCAAACCGTCAGCCGCGATATCGATTTCATTTCGGGCAGCCGCGTTATCGATGCGCTGACGGTCGAGATCACCACCAAAACGCCCAACATACTTTTGCCGCGCTATGTGTCTGGCGTTCATATCGTAGCACCAAAGCATTTCCTGAAAGCCGGGCTGGAGGGTTTCGCCCAGGACCCCATCGGCACGGGGCCGTTCAAGGTGGAAACCTGGGGTGTGGAAAAAGCCATGCTGGCCGCCAACCGCACGTCATGGCGGGCGCCGGTGCTGGACAAGGTGGAGATGGTGGCCCTGCCCGACGGCACCACGCGCATGCAAGCCATGGCCTCGAAGCGCGTGGATATCGCCACCAACATCAACCCCGACGATATCGCGGCGCTGGAAGCGGTGGGAAACCGCTTTCACCGCCGCAACCCCACGCGCGTGCTGGTGCTGGCGCTGGACAACATCCGCGAGGGTTCGCCCTTCAAGGACGTGCGCGTGCGCCAGGCCTTGAACTACGCCATCAACCGCAAGGCCATCATCGATACGCTTCTGGGCGGCGTGGTGGAGCCCGCCAGCCAGCCAGCCGTGCCGGTGGCCGTGGGCTACGTACCGGGCCTGAAACCCTATGACTACGACCCTGCCAAGGCCAAGGCACTTCTGGCCGAGGCCGGTTACGCCAAAGGGTTGTCGTTCCTGGTGGAACTGCCGGGCGGACAGTTGGCCAACGACACGGCCATCACCCAGCAGATCGCGGCCGATTTAAGTGCCGTGGGCGTACGCATGGATATCCGCATCATCACCTTCCCGCAGCTGGTGAAAAACATGACCGTGGGCGGCTGGAAAGGCTTCGGCCTGATGACCGATTTCGCCAGTGCGCCCGCACTGGATATGATGCGCGCCTTCAACCGCCATTCCTGCCGCTGGGCCGCGCCCTGGTATTGTGACCCCGCCATCCAGACAACCATCGACGATGCCGAGACATCCTTCGATCTGAACGAGCGAATGGCCCTGACCCAGAAAGCAGTGCAGCATTATCGCGACACCGCCGCCAACGTACTGCTGTACCCCGCCGTCAGCCTGGACGGAATCTCGGCCAAGGTGACGCACTGGCAGCCGTGGAACGACAATTTCATGTATCATACGGCCGACATTCAGAACTGATGGGCGCGAAACATACGGGAGGGGCACATGCGCGCGAGTTTAATAGCTTTAGCGTTGACGCTTTTTGCAGCGGCGGGAGTTCTGGCGCAGACGCCGGCCCCATTGATCAAAGGCTTGGGCTTCATCAGCGGCTGCTGGACCACGCCCAAGGGCGCGGCCCCAGAATACCGTGAGTGTTACACCGCGCCTTACGCCGGTGTGATCCAGGGCTCCAGCCAGACGGTGAAGGATCAGAAAACCACAGCGTTCGAGTTCGCGCTGATCGCGGAAAAGGACGGCAAGATCACTTACGCGCCGTTCTACAACGGCACGGCGTTAAGCGTGTTCACGCTCACACTGCTGCAGCCGGGCATCGCGGTATTCGAGAACCCCGAGAACGATTTTCCGAAAAAACTGATCTACCAGCGCAACGCCGACGGTTCTTTAAGCGCGCGCCTGGAAGGCAACGGACGCGACGACCCGCAGAACACCGAATACCGCATGATCCCGCAAGGGATGTGACACCCTAGCCCGGCGTTGCCGCGAGGCGCGCCATGGTGAGCAGATCCACCGGCCCCTCCATCAGATGAAAGTAGCGCCAGCCCTCGGGTTTCTTGCGCAACAGGGCGGTGACGCGCACATCGGCGGCGATGGGCTTGCGTGATGCAGCGCCCGACAACGTGGCGATCCAGCGCATATCGTACGTCACCAGCGCAATGTCGAGCGCGATTAAACGCGCGCGCACATTTGCAGTTTGCGATTTCAGGCTGGCCATGACCTCACGTGACTTGGACCAATAGGCGTTGATCGCTGGCCAGCCGATCAGGGGTTCCGGGGCCTCTTCGGGGCAAAGCAGGGGCGCTGTGTCGTCCTGGTCCCATAGCGCGCGCTTGGCCTCGAAGTTCATGCCTTCCGAGTACGACACATACTCCGCCACCAGGGCTGTCAGCACTTCGGTCAGAGAGTCGCTGGTCAATGCATTGCTCATGGACGCACCGGCATGGTGCCGAAGCCTTCGGCGGCCACCCGTTCGTAGAAGCCTTGCAGTTCCAGAAGCGGCGCCAGGGGCGCTTCGGCATAGTGAAATACGCGCCAGACGTTCTCGACTTTGCGCATCAGCATGGTGACGCGCACATGCCCACCTGTGGTAGACGCTTGCGCATACGCGCGCACCCACTCAAGCTGAAAGAACGCCAGCCCCACATCGGCACTGAGTAGACGCAACTGCACATGGGCGGGTTTGTAGCGGGCCGACTGCAAACCGACACAGCGGCGCTGGATGACGCCCACGACGGCCGAGCCCACATGAGCCTCGACGCTGTCGGCGGGCAGATACCAGCATTGACCATCCGATCTATCCCACAGCGCCAGCACCCGTGCCGGTGCGCAGCTTTCCCAGGCGGCGGCCCAGGCGGAAAGGGTTTCTGCAAGCGGCGCGGTGTTCATGGCGTTTCAACCGGCCCCTTAGTCGGCCACGTCGATCAGATCATAGCGGATGACGGTGTTGTCGACACGGTAGTTGCGTACGCGCTTCGAGAGCCCCTCGAACATCACCACGTCATGGAGCCATACCACCGGCGCGTCGTCGTGCCAGGCCGCCATGATCTCCTGCGTCAGCTTGCGCCGCGCCTCCAGATCGCCGGTGGCATACGCCTGCTCGATCTTGGCCGTCAGCGCCTTGTCGCAAAACCAGGGGTTCGGCTTCAGACACGAGTGAATGCGCACGGGGCGCAGGGCGTCGAGCGTGCGCTCGGCGGAAAAGTTCATGCCGAAGGCTTCGCTTTTCCAGTTGCCTTCCGCCGCCAGCCGGATGAGCTGCGGGATGGTGATGACCTCAAGCTGCATGGTGACGCCGACGCGGGCGAAGTCGGCCGCCACCTGCTGATAGACCTCGGCCAGGGCGGCGCCGCCGCCGTTGGTGATCTTGGCCGTGAACGAAAACCCTTTGGCAAAACCGGCCTCGGCCAGCATCTTTTTCGCGCGTTCGGGATCATAGGGGTACGGCTTAAGATCGGGGTTGTAGCCGAAGCCGCTGACGGTGGTGGGCTGGGTGGCGGGTTCGGTGACGCCGCCGAACAGCGCCTGGATGTAGGCCTCTTTGTTGACGGCGTAGTTGAGCGCCTGGCGCACGGCCTTGTTCTGCAGCGGGTGGCCCGGCGGCATTTCGGTGAAAATGAATGTCAGCGCCAGGGTGCTGGTGGTTTTACTGACGTGCGCGCGGGCTCCGGCCTGTTCCAGCGCCACCTGGTTCTCGTAGCCCAGGGCGACGCCGATATCGATCTGGCCTGATTCGATGGCCTGCACGCGGCTGGAGGTATCGGGCAACGCAATGATCTCGAGCTTATCGACCTTGGGCGCGCGCCATGATTGCTTGAAGGCCACGAGATCGGCCTTGGCCGGCTCCCACGTCACGACCTGGAACGGCCCCGTCCCCACGGGTGCGGCGGCGAATCCCTCTTTGCCCAGGGCTTTGAAGGTTTCCGGCTCGACGATCAGAAGCTGCTCCAGCGCCGCGGGCAGCAGCGGTTCGACGCGCTTTGTATGAATAAGAACACTGGTGGGGCTTTCAACTTCGGCGGACTTAAGGCCGATGAGTTCACGGGTGATGGAATCCACCTCGCCGCCGGGCCGGGCCACGTAATTCACCGCGAAGGCCACTGCATCGGCGGTGAAGGGTGCGCCGTTGGAGAAGGTGACGCCTTCTCTGAGTTTGAAGCGCCACGTGAGCGGGTCGATCTGCTCCCACGATGTGGCCAAGAACGGCTGCACGTCGCCGGCCTCTGTCACATACGTCAGGCCATCGAAAATGGCGCGGTAGGTGTAGATGGTGGGAATGCCGGTGGAGTTATAGGGGTAACCTTTCTCGGGCGGCAGCGTCAGAACGCCCACACGCAGAATCTTGGGCGCGGCGGTTTTAGCCGCCTCAGGGCCCGGCGCATCAGTGGTTTGCGGCCGGAACGCCCACCAGCTCGCCAGGGCCAACACCAGCACCGCACTCAGTGCAAGACCGCGCATGCATCATCCCTCGTTGAAAGGCGACAGTGTGGGGGTTGAAACAGGAAATCAAGCCGCAAGGGCGCGCGGATTGCCTAAACCTTGTCCAGTTCGGCGCGCAATTGCGTGATCAGGTCGGCACAGAGGTGGAGATGCTTCGATTCCTCATCCAGGATCAGCTTGAAGGCCATTTTCTTCAGCGCCAGGACATCGACATTCCCCGCCGCACCCTCCACGCGCGCAGCATCCAGCACAATGTCCATCAGCCGCTCGGCGGCGTGCAGGCGGCCCCACAAATAGTCGTTCTGGCGGTAGGCCAGACTGAAGAACGCGCCGAAGTGATAGAACTGCACGCCCTTCAAGGTCGCCGCGGCCTCACCCTTGCGCAGTGTCTGCGCATCGTTGGGGCTCAAGCGGTCGACGCGGATTTCATCGAACTCGTTCAGGTCGCGCCAGTTAGTGGTAGAGAAGGTCAGCACGTCCCACACCGCGAAGCCGATGTAATGCTCCAAGAGCTCACGGCGTACCGACTGCGGCAGAGGCGCGCCGCCCTTGCCGTCGATGAGCGCGACGATCAAGGCATCGGTGCGGGTGTTGTAGCTTTCCAGCGCCATGTCGTCACCGAGAGCCGCCAACCCCTCGGTCATGGTCTTGGCGTGAACCTTCACCCAGGCCGGGTCGCGCTCGTCCACGCCGTCCAGACTTTTGACCATGTCCTGGATTTTGGCGACAGTGGCGGCGCTTAAGGTGCCCTTGCCTTCCGAACCGGCGATGCCCTTGGCCGACAGCGGCTGCAGGAAGCCCAGCGCGTCATAAAGGCCCGCTTTGATGCGGTCCAGGCGCTCGGGCTTGATGTCCTGGAACTCGGGCTCGCTCAGGCGGTTGTAGAACTGGTTGATGGCGCGGATGACGAACCGCACCCGACGCTGGCGGTAGCGCACATCGAACCGCAGCAGGAACCGCACCCAGGTGGCCAGCGTCCCCGTCGCCGCGTCAAAGGAGTTCAAAAGCGAATCGTTAGGGGGCGTAGCCCCGGCAAACGCCGCCCACTGCTGGGCCAGCACGAAAATGCGCTGGGCTTCTTTTGATTCGCGCACGAAGCCGCAGATTTCGGCCACCAGGTACGCCACATCCTCCAGCACGGCCGTCAGTTTCAGGCGCAGATAGCCTTCGTAGGCAAAGCCGGTCTGTTCGCGCGCCACATTGTTGGCTTCGTCGCGGAACTTGCCCACCTGCTCGCCGGTGATGGGCTTGTCCAGCGCTTCGCCCGCGATGGTGCGGGTTATGGTGCGGATGTGAATGCGGGCGCTGTCGATGATGGTCTGCAGGCGGCGCACTTCGTTGTTGTATTCGTTCACCCAGGCCAGATCGTCGTGGACCGGCTCGTTGCGGGGAATATCGGACAAGGCCCCCTTGATCGTCTCGAAGAAGCCGGGTACGCGGCCCCAGTTGCGGTTGCGCGCGCCTTGGGGGTGCGGATCGACATAGAGCAGGCGCCGGTCCACATGCCGGTAGGCGGGCCGGCCGCCGATGGCCGCGATGGCCTGGGCGAAGGGCTTGTTGTTGAGCACGCTGCCGTCGATGAACGCCGCCTCGGCGGGGTTCAAGCCCGCCAGCAGATAGGGCCGGAAATTGTTGTAGAGGAACGCAGGCCGCGCCCCCCAGCCCAGTTTACGTTCGTCCAAAAGGCTCTCGATTTCCTTGAACTGCATGGGCGGGAACGCGCCCGGAAACGACGAGGTGGCCCGGGATGCAAACGTGAGCCCGCCCAGGTTGTCGCGGCCGAAGTCGGACTGCTCAAAACCCTTGGGCCAGTGGCGGTACGAGAACTTCAGCGTCTGGCGGTGTTCGCGGTCGCGCACCACCGGCGGGTCATGAATCGGCGTGTCGGTGATGTAGCCGTAAAAGTCCGTAATGGTGGCGAACAGGTCGAGCGACAGGCCCGCCGGCACCAGGGAGCTGCCGAACTCCATGGGGTCGCCCATGGCCGAGAAGCCGTCGAACAGCACCTTGGTCAGGTTGGCTCCATCGAAGGGCGGCTTGAACCAGCGCGAGCGCAGGAACATCGAGACGTTGCGGCGCATTTCCTTGTTGCCGCCGAAATCTTTCCGGTAGCGCCACAGGAACCACCAGACGAAAGGCCGGAAGTACCATTTGCGCCAAGGCCCGGCCTTCACATGTTCGGGCATCAGTTCGCAGACGTCCGAGTGCTTCAGCCAGAAATCGCGCAAGGGATCGATGTTGAGATCGTGCGCCAGCGCGCGGGCCAGGATGATGCCGTTGATGCCCCCCGCCGAGGCGCCGGCGACGATATCCACGACGATGCGTAAATCGATGGTGCGCCCGATTTCGCGCAGCAGCGCGAAGTAGGCCTTTTCCGTGTCGGCGGGGTCGTTGCGCTGGGGGGCCGGCTGGCCGTGGCCGTGATCGGGGTCGTTGGTGTTGGCGTAGACGTGGTAATCGCGCGAGGCGCGGACGAGCTTCAAGATCTCCTTGGTCACACCGTGCATGTAGACGGCCAGCGAAACGCCGCCGTAACACACCAACGCAAACCGAAGTTCTTTCTCTTTCACGTGCTAAGGTCCCGCCCCGGCCGGTCTTCCGCCGCCCGGAGCATCATACACGTCCCGACATGGGCCGGGGGAGTAAGATTTAAGGCGCGCTATTCCGCTGGCTGGCGGTCTTCGTTATCGAACCGGCGCGTGGGGTGGGTGGTTTCATAACCTTCCAGCTCGGCGGCGACCCGGCCCGGCGAGCCCGTGCCTTTGGCCAGCTGCTGATAGAACACCGGCACCACCAACAATGTAATGAAGCTGGCGAAGCTGACCCCGGCGATGATGACAATACCGATGGCGATGCGCCCTTCGGCCCCGGCACCCGAACCCAGCGCCAAAGGCACCGCGCCCATGACGGTCGCAAGCGCCGTCATGACGATGGGCCTGAGGCGAATCGTCGCCGCTTCAACCAGGGCTTCGCGGAAGGCCATACCTGCGTCGCGCAGCTGGTTGGCGAACTCGACGATCAGAATGCCGTTTTTAGCCGCCAGCCCCACCAGCACGATGATGCCGATCTGCGAGTAGAGGTTGAAACTTTGGCCGAACAGCAACAGACCTGCCAGCGCGCCCGCCACGGCCAGGGGCACCGTCATCAGAATGACGAAGGGATGGATGAAGCTTTCAAACTGGGCGGCCAGCACCAGATACACCACCAGCAGCGACAACCCGAAAGCCAGGAACATCAGCACATTGGCGTCGTTCAGCTCGGCCGCTTCGCCGCGCCAGGTCAACTGCGCCTCGGGCGGCAGCTTTTCAGCCACGACCTTGTTGATGTCGCGCACCGCATCGCCCAGGGGATAGCCGGGCACGGGTGTCGCAAGAATCGTGATGGAGCGCATGCGGTCCAGGCGGTTGAGCGAGTCCGCGCCCGAGAACTCCTCGATCCGGACCAGGCTTGAGAGCGGGATCAGTTGCCGCGTGGTATCCGAGCGCACATAGATGTTGGTCACGTCCGTCGGCGTGCGGCGGTCGTCGAGCTGGCCCTGCAGCACGACGTTGTATTCCTCGCCGCGCTCGATGAAGCTGGTGACGCGGCGCGAGCCCAGCATGATCGACAGTGTCTGGCCGATGGTGTTGATCGACACGCCCAGGTCGGCCGCGCGGTTGCGGTCGATGTGAATACGCATCTGCGACTTGGTTTCGTTGAAGTTCGAGCGCACACCCAAGAGCCGCGTGTTTTCGCGCAGGGCCGGCAGCACCATGTCGCGCCACTTGCGCAAGTCATCGTAAGTGGGCCCGCCGATGGCCAGTTGCAGGCCGCCGCCCCAGCCCTGCCCCATCCCCGAGCTGATGGAGGGAATCATTTGGGCGCCGGGCACCTGGCGCAGCTTCGCGGTGACTTCGCGCAGCATGTCTTGGGACGAACGGTCGCGTTTTTCCCACGGTTCAAGACGAAGGATCAGCTGACCGATGTTGGTGCTGCCGCCGGCGACACTTTCACCCATGGGCAGCATTTGCAGAATGCGCGCCACCTCGCCCTTGCCGAGATAATCCTTCAGGATATCCGTGGCGATCAGGGCCTGGCGGTCGGTGTATTCGAGGCTCGAGCCTTCCGGCGCGCGGATCATGATGTTGATGGTGCCGCGGTCCTCGACCGGCGTGAACTCCTTGGGCACAAACACGAACATCACCGCTGTGGACAGCGTGATGCCGATGAAGATGGCGATGACCGCCTTGGGACGGTCGAGCCCCATGAGCAGAGTTTTCTTGTAAAACGCCTTCATGCGGTCGAAGGAGACCATGGCCAGGCGGGCAACCCTGGTTTCATCCAGTTTGTCGTTGAGGATCTTGCTGCACAGCACGGGCGTCAGCGTCAGGGCCACGAACATCGAGAACATCACTGCGGCCGCCATCGTGATTGAGAACTCGGTGAACAGGCGGCCCACGGTGCCGCCCTGGAGGGTGATGGGCAAGAAGGCCGCGACCAAGACCAGTGTTGTCGCGACAACGGCCACGCCGACCTGGCGCGTGCCGCGGTAGGCGGCCAGGAGCGCCGGTTCGCCGCGTTTCATGCGGCGGTGAACGTTCTCAAGCACGATGATGGCATCGTCCACTACCAGTCCGATGGCCAACACCAAGGCCAAAAGCGTGAGAATATTGAGCGAGAAGTCCAGCGGCCAAAGCACGATGAACGTGGCCATGATGCTGATGGGCACCGTGACCGAGGGAATGAGGGCGGCGCGCAGCGAGCCCAGGAACAGGTAGATGACCACCAGCACCAGAATGGCGGCAACGCCCATGGCCACGCCCACTTCGCGCAAAGCCGCTGCGATGTAGATCGAAGAGTCCATGGAAATGGCGAGATCAAGATCGGGCGGCAGCGTCTGCTTGACGGCATCCAGCTCTTTCTTGATTGCCGCCGCGACCGCCAGCGTAGAGGCGCCGGGGCGCTTGACGATGCCTAAGCCCACGGCGGCGTTGCCGTTGGCGCGGAAGCTGGAGTTGTCGCTTTCGGCGCCGATTTCCACCTTCGCCACCTCGCCCAGGCGGACGAGGTAGTTGTTGGGCCCGCGCGCGATGACCAACTGCGCGAAATCCTCGGGCGTCTGATAGCTGCGCGCCGTGCGCATGGTGAAATCGCGGCTTTCGGATTCCAAGAGGCCGGCGCCCAGTTCGACGTTTTCCCGGCGCAGAGCGCCTTCCACATCGCTGACCGTGATTTCGCGGGCCGCCAGCGCGCGGCGGTCCAGCCACACACGTAAGGAGCGTTTGCGTTCGCCGCCGAACCAGGTGAAGGCCACACCGTCGATGGAGGACACACGGTCGCGCACGTAACGCTCGACATAATCCGACACGTCCATGGCCGAGCGCGTGGACGAATAGATGTTCATCCACAAAATGGGGTCGGCGTCCTGGTCGGCCTTCTGCACCACCGGCGCGTCGGCCTCGGGCGGCAGACGCGAGCCGACGCGGGCCACCTGCTCGCGTACGTCGTTGGCGGCATCATCGATGTCGCGGTCCAGTTCGAACTCGACCGTGATCCAGCCCATGGCGTCGCGCGAGGACGAGGTGATGCTTTTGATGCCTTCAATGCCGCTGATCTGATCCTCGATCGGCTGGATCATGCGGCTTTCAATGACGTCCGAGGAAGCGCCCGGGTACAGCACGCGCACCGAGACGATGGGCCGTTCGATATTGGGTGTTTCGCGCACGGGCAACTGCACGACGGCGAACACGCCGAACACCACCAACAGCAAGCTGGCGACAATGGCCACAACGGGGCGTTTGATTGAAAAATCCGACAGTACCATCGGCATTCTCCTCGCGGCGTTTCTAACGCGGCAGTTTTAAGGCGATAATCGACTTACGTGGGCCCGCGCGACGCATCGCGCATGTCGGCCGAGGGCAAGCCCGCCCCGATCTTATCCTTGTTCTTGATGTCGACCTTCGAGCGCGGACGTAAGTCCATGATGCCCTCGGTCACTACCAAATCTCCCTCTTTCAGGCCTTCCACCACCTCGACGGCTCCTAAGCGGCGGCGGCCGATCTTGATTTCAACGCGGTCGACGGTGTTTTCGGGCCCCACGGTAAAGACGAAGTTCTTGTTGTTCTCGGGGCTTAGGGCCTGCTCGGGGATCATCAGCGACTGACGGCGGTCCTTGATCAGGTCGATCACCATCAGCATGCCGGGCTTCAGCCGCGCCTCGGGGTTCGGGATCAGCGCGCGGATGCCCACAGAACGCGTGACCGGATCCACACGGCTGTCGACGGACACCACTTGGCCCTTGAACAGTTCGCCCTGGTAGGCGGTGGTGGTGGCTTCGATGTCCAGGCCCGGACGCAGCGTGGCCATGAAGGTTTCGGGCACGGCGAAGTCGAGCTTGATGGTGGAGATGTCATCCAGCGTGGTGATGACCGCGCCGGGCGAGACCAGCGCGCCCAGGCTGACGCGGCGCGGACCCAGCACGCCGGCGAAGGGGGCGGTGATGCGGTAGTCGCCCACGCGCGCACGTGCGGCGGCGGCGTTGGCTTCGGCTTTCTTTAAAGCGGCGATCTGCTGGTCGACCCGCGCACGGCTGACGTTGTTGGACTCGGCTAGGCCCATGATGCGGTTGAGTTCCTTGCGCTGCTCATCGACGTTGGCAAGTTCCACGTTCAGGCGCGCATCGGGCTCGCCCGCATCGATGGCGGCGATTTCCTCGCCCTTCTGGACGAACTGGCCGTCGTCGAAATTGAGCGAGCGGATAACGCCCGTGACCTTGGCCGTGACCGTGATCGACTCGTTGGCCGCCGAGGTGCCGATGGCTTCGATATGATCGTCGAACATTTCATAGGTCACGCGCGTGACGATCACGGGCAGCGGACGGCCACCGCCCATGGGGCCCGCGGCCATGCCCGGCGGTCCGCCGGCGGGCTTGCCGCCCGGCATGAGGAAATAAGCACCGCCCGCGATGACCACGGCAGCCGCCGCAACACCCGCGACAATGGTTCGATTGAAACGCATCTAACAAAACACCTTATGGCGGCGCCTTCGGACCGGGCCGCAAAACCGACCTTCGGGCAGGCTTAAAACCCCCCGTTGTTTGTACGGTGTATAACCGTGCTTGGGTTATCGTGCCATGGAAGCCGTGTAACGTGCTGTAACAAAAGGTTTAATTTTGCTCAGCCCGAGCATTTTTGGGCCCGGTTCAGGGCGTCTTGAGGGCTTTCAGAGCATCGTGTCCTAAGCCCACTTTTTCGCCGGCGGTTTTAAGCTCGGCGAGCGTGCCGGGCGGCAGAAAAATGCCCGCCTTGAGCCGTTCGGCGCGGGCTTTGGCCTCGGGCTCGCCCGCGATTACCACTTGCTCAGGCCCCGCCGTCGGGGCCCCCTTCAAATAGGCCGCGAGTGCGTCCACCTCGGCCCGAATCTGACCCTGATCACCCAGCCGCGCGGGGTCGACGATGAATGAGAACATATTGTTGATAATGCCGCCGCGCCGGGGCGTGCCCGGCTGGATGGTGCCGTAGCCGGTCATGGCCCCCGCCAGAAGTTCGCAGGCCAGCATCAGGCCGTAACCCTTGTGCAGCCCGAAGGGCAACAGCGCGCCTTGTGGCGGGCCGATGTACGCCGCCGGATCGTTCGAAGCATGACCATCGCTGTCGATGATGGCGTTGTCCTGCAGCTTCTGGCCCGACTGGTGCGCCACCATCACCTTGCCCATCGCAATTGCAGACGTAGCCATATCAAGCAGGAACGGCTTGGCCGTGGCCCCGCCCGGAATTCCGATGCACATGGGGTTGGTGCCGAAGCGCGCATCGCGGCCCATGAAGGGCGCCACCATGGGCTTGTGATCGACCACGTTGACGAAGTGAATGGAGATCAGGTTCTGCGCCAGCGCCAGTTCGGCGTAGGCCCCCACCCGGCCGATGTGGGCTGCGTTGCGCAAGGTCATCAGCACCACGCCGGTGGTTTTGCAGCGCTCCATCGCTTTGTGCATGGCCTCAGCACCGACGCAGATGCCAAAGCCGCGCCCGCCGTCGAATTGAAGAATCGCGCCGGCGTCATTGATGCACGTGGCGCGCGTACCCGGCACACATGTCCCATGCGCGATCTGATCGACATAGCGGTGCAAGAGCTGCACGCCATGGCTGTCGTGGCCCACCAAGTTCGCCTCGACCAGGTGATCGGCCACGCGACGCGCTTCGCCGCCGGGCGCGCCTGCTTGTTGCAGAATGCCGGCGACAAGATCACG
>JAEUKM010000276.1 GCA_016793085.1 Rhodospirillaceae bacterium | reverse complement strand
TTATCGGGCGCGTCTGGCGACTGATAGCCCGCCAGGTTTCCACGGTAATCGGCAACCTGCCCCGCCAAGGCCCGCAACTCATCGGGCGTCCTGCTGTCGTTGGCGAATGTACGCGCCATACTATGCGCGCCTTGAGTATCTTGCGAAAACGGCGCGATAAACGTGCTGGGCGGCGGATTACCCGCCGCTGCATTGCCGTCCGCCGTTGGCGTGAAGCCGCCACCCAAACCGGCTGCCTGACTCTGCGCGCTGAATGGCCCGCCGGCATAACGGCTGTTTACGCCCGAATAAATATGATCCAGGTAATCCAGCGTGCCATAGGCATAGTTCATCAGGCGCGGATCATAATTAGTCGTTTGAACTGTTTTGCTCTTACTGCTTAAAAGTCCCATAAGGGCTAATCCTTTTGTGAAACAAAATTTAGTAATCGCAGCTAGCGCCGACGCCCACTGGGCTTCATGTCCAGACGGAACGCTCCCATGCGGAAGAAGGATGGTGCATCAAACCCGTCCCAGCGCACTTGGGCGTGTTGCCCGACAGCACGCATCGAAACTTTGCCGGTCGCGCCGGTGACGTTGTAGGGCCCGAAACTGCGCGTCACTTCGCCCTGCTGGTTTTTATGCTTTGTGGCAATTCTGAGCTTATAACCGCCCTGTAGATCTTCGGCGTCCGGATACGCGCCCAGGATGTGCATGTGCGCATCGCCGTCGCCGATATCGAAGAACGCGGTGGATAGCGACCAGGTGCGCGGATTGCCGTCATCGGCGTAGTCCTTCTCCTGGAACCACACACGCCCCGCTGTATCTGCGGCCAGCGGATATTGGAACACGCCGGCGTCGGCCCAGGCCGTGCGGTCGAACGTGCCTACGGCCCACGTGTTCTCAAGATAATTATAGCTGGCGTAACGGCTGCACTCGTTGCCGTCGCGTTTGTCGGGGTAAAGCCACCACACTTCGCCCCAAGCGGCGTGGGCGAAGGCATATACCTTGTCCTGCTGCACCCAAGAGAGGTAATCGGCCACGTAACGTCGCACGGTACTTTGCAATGGCCGGGGCGCTCCACCGTCATACATGTAGAACTCACCGCCCGGCGTCAGCCAAAAGAAAGCGCCAGACACCTGCACCACGGCATTAGGCCCCATGAGCCCACAGCCTGTGCCGATCAGATCGAAGCGGTAGACGATGTTGGGGTCCGGCACATAACGCATGGCGTAGACGGCCGTGTCGGTGAAGATCAGGTTTTCGCCGCGCCCCGCCAAACCCCGCACGATGCGTGTACCCTGGCTCAGCGTCCAGGAGCCGGCCAGATTGGCGGGGTCAGCGGTCCAGATCTGATTGTTCTCTTGGTCGGACCAGGCCAAACGCAAAGGATCGAAGTTGGCGTTGAAGTCCGCGCAACCGCACGCCACCAGCATGCGCTCGGCCGTGACGAAAATCGACGTGACAGCGCTGGGTGCACCGTCGATCAGGTGCGCCGTGGTCAGAGTTTTCAACGAAGCGTTGGTGAGGCTGCCCGAAAAAGCGCTCGCCGCGAATTTCAGCTTTTGTGTGCCGCCCGCACCGCAGAAGAACACGCGTTTATATGTCCCAGTTGTGCTGATCGATGCACCGATAGGCGTTGTGCCCCAATAGGGCCGCACCGAACCGGCCGTGGCCGCGATGATATCGAAGTCCAAGAGATGCCAGGCGCCACGCGCTGCCGCGAAAGGCTGTTCTACACTGCCGCTGGCCACGCTGGCCGTAAGCGCGCCTACGGCCACGCTCCAGCCGCTGCCGATGCTCCAACCAGTGTCTGCGCTGAAGCCGCCGTTCGTTAGCAGCTCGGGGCCCGCTGTGTTGGGGGCCCATTCAAAAATGGTGCCACCGCGCGGGGCAGCCACCAGGTTCTGGCCCCAGTTATCGAGGCTCCAGGTGCGCGGATAAAGCGTATGGCCCCCGGCCGGGCTGCCATAAGGGCCGCTGCCGTAACCTCCAGTGCCAAACCCCAAGCCGCCCAAGCCATCCAACTGGCCCGGGGCCAGGGCGTATTCGTAATCCACCACTGCACCGCCGCCCGGCCCGGCGGTGGAACTTGCCGCAGCCGTATGAGTGATCGTGTAACCGTCGGCGTCCAGCACCTCGGTAACAGTGTATGCGCCGGCAATCGTCAGGCCGCCTACGGGCGCCGCATTGGAAAAGGACACCTTCTGCCCGGCCACAAGGCCGTGTGCGGCGTGCGCGACCGTCACCACGGCGCTGGCGTTGGTGGTACTGAACGGGTTGGTCAATTCGCCACGAGCGATAATGGGCGTGATATCGTAGAGAGCGCCGTCGGCATCCATGGCGTGGAGCCGTAAATGTGTTCCGAAAGCCGCAAAGGGGGTGCGCCCCGTATCCGCCCAGGCCCAAACCCCACGGCAAACGCCGGTTAGCGTGCCGGTGCCCGCACGCTCCCAGCCGCCGATGGTCTGAGCTTTACCCCGCACGAAGCGGATTTTGTCGCTGTCGATAAAGTAACCTTCGGCGTCAAGCGGACTGTCATCCTTGTAAACACCGGGAGAAAAGGCAAATTTAGTGTAAGGCATGGCATGCCGCCGTCTTCTATGATGGGAAAATGGGATAGAAAACCGATTGCGCACAAAGCGCGTGATTGGCTAGGAATGATGCAGGTTCAAACAGGGCTGCGGGCTGCCGCGGCGGCAAGGTAAAACGTGCTTTATATCAGTGGGTTCCCCAAGAATTTGGATGTGAACAATCCGGCACGGATGAACCTTGCCATCACCAACAGCATCATCGGGCTCGATAAACCCAAGGAGCCGTTCCTTACTACGTCCTCGAAAATCGCTTCGTTGGGTTCTTGCTTCGCCGAGGAAATCGCCAACGCACTCAAAACGCGCGGCCACGACATCATTTACTTTTTTATGAGCGAGCGCTGGAATTCGGCCTTCGCGGTCGATGTGTTCCTGGCCCACGTGATCGATGAAACACCCCTGCCCTCGGGTTTCATTTCTAATATCGATAAACTTGAGGAAATGACCCAGGAAAACCGCGAAAAATTCCGCGCGGCGGATTTGTTCATCATCACCTTCGGCATGTCGCTATGCTGGTTTGACGCCAACAAGCAACTGGTAGTGGAGCCTGGCAAGACACACACCAAGGAAGGCTTGGCTTCTTCGGTCAAGAATTTCGCCATGATACAGACCAGCGTGGAGCAGAACGAGGAAGCGATTTTACGCTGCATCCACCGCATCAAGCGCTTCAAGCCCAATGCCGAAATCGTTATTACGTTGTCACCGGTGCCAATGCTGGGTACGGTTTACGAAACCTCGGTGGTACAAGCCAATACAGTATCAAAGGCCGTGCTGCGCATTGCGATTGAAAACGTGCGCCGCAAGCAGATCGACGGTGTGCGTTACTGGCCCTCGTATGAAATCGTCAACTGGTACGGTAATCACGTCCATCGGTCGTTCGGCGATGACGACCGCGATGAACGGCATGTACGTGCCGACGTGATTAACCTGATCACCGACCAGTTTGTGAAGAATTATGTTCAGCCTGCAGCCGCTGAACAAACAAGTACACCAGCTTGAGCCGCCTGAATTGCAATGTTGCCGATCGTTTACCTGAGCTGCGAGATCAAAGCACGCGATCTTGACGCCCGAGCCTTGATTGCCGCCAATACACTGAAGGCCGGCGCCTCGGTGATGATCGGGCAACAGTGGGGCATGGACTTGAATGCTGCAGCACTTCCGCCTGGTATCGTACTGTTCAAGACCACCCATTATATGC
>JAEUKM010000216.1 GCA_016793085.1 Rhodospirillaceae bacterium | reverse complement strand
TCGCCGCATCGGCGGCACTGCCGCCCAGAATGGCTTCGGCCACCAGGGTAAAGCCCTTTTCGTAACCGGCCTCGGCCAGCAGCGCCTTGGCCTTGGCGGGATCGTAGGGGAAGGGCTTCAGCGACGGATCGAATCCAATGGCAAACGAGGGAGTGGCCTGGCTGGCAGGTTTCGTGCGCCCGCCGAGAAGGCCCGCGATATAGCGCTCCTTGTTGACGGCGTAGTTCAGCGCCAGGCGCACGCGCTTGTCGGCGACCGGCCAATTTTGATCTTTTGGGCCCTGATCTTTCAGGAACGCCAGCCCCAAGGCGCCAGCCCCCCGGCTGATGCGTACATGATGGCCTTCGGCTTCCAGTGCGGGGATTTCATCGGGCCCCAGCACCAGGGCGATGTCGGCATTGCCCGATAATACCGCCTGAGCGCGCGAGACCGGATCGGGCAGTTTGACGAACGACAGACGCTGTACCTTGGGCGCGATCCACGAACCTGCGAAGGCCGACAGTTTGACTTCATTAGCGGCCCAAGTGTCGGCCTTGAAGGGCCCGGTGCCCACGGGCGCCTTGGCAAAACCGTCTGGCCCCAGTTTCCGCCACTGGCCGGGGGCGGCCATGCGCGCGATAGCCAGTTCGGCGGGCAGCATGATGTCCGGGTACTTGGTGATGATATCGACCGTGTGCTCCCCCACGATGCGCACGCTCTCGATGGCTGCCACCACGCGCGATACGGACTCGCGCTGGCCCTCGGGCGAGATCAGGTAATTTAGGTTTGTCGCCACCGCATCGGCGGTGAAGGGTTCGCCGTTCGAGAAGCGTACGTTCTCGCGTAAATAAAACCGCCATGTCGTCGGGTTTAAGGCTTCCCAGCGCGTGGCCAGCCAGGGCTGTACTTTTGCGTCTTCGTCCACCAGCGTCAGCGCGTCGAACAACGAGGCCCAGACGTAAATCTCCGAGGCGCTGGTCGAGCGGTGCACGTTGCCCAGGGCCGCGGGCAGCGTGTAGGTGGCCACCCGCAGCGCCTTCTCGGCGGCCAGGGCCTGGCTTGCGGCCAGGCCTAAAAGGACAACGATGATTTGGCGGAACAGGCGGCGGCAGCTATGATTCATGCTTCCAGTTTAACGACAAGCGGCAGGCCCGGCAGGAGTTTTTGATGACCGTTCGTCAGCATGTGATCGTCACCGATATCCCGCGCCCGGCGCCCGAACTGGTGGCCAAGGTCGCCAAGCAATACGTGGGTGTGGCGGGGTACGAGCTGGGCCCGCGCCAGGTCTGCCACCCGGACATCAAGCCGCTCGATCCTACCTGGAAAATCTGCGGGCCCGCCGTCACCGTGCGGGCCGATCACTGGTTCGACCGGATGATGGGCGAGCTTGCGCCCAAGTACGTGAAGCCGGGCGATATTATTGTGGTCGACGCCGGCGGTTATACGGACGTGGCGGTGTGGGGCATGAGCATGTCCACATCGGCGAAAAAAGCTGGGGCCGCGGGCGTCGTGATCGACGGCGCCACAACCAATTCGGCGCTACTCACCCGTGAGCGCCCCCAACTGCCGGTGTTCGCGCGCGGTGTTTCCGCAGCCGTGCTGACGGCCGAGGGCCCGGGCTCCATCAACGTGCCGGTGGTCTGCGGCGGGGTGATCGTGAACCCCGGCGACATTATCCTGGCCGACAGCGATGGCGTGGTGGTGCTGCGCCCCGAGATGGCCGAAGCTATGATCCGCAACGCCGAGGCGCATGATAAAAACGCGCAAGACCCCGAGGCCGCGAAAAAACCCTATTGGGAACGCCGTGAGGTCGAGGCGCGCCTGAAGGCCATGGGGAACGTCACTTGGAAGTAGCATGAGCAAGGCGTTCACCAAAGAGACCGACGCGGAAGAAGAACTACCCGACGACGAACCCCAGGGGCTTCCGGCGGGCACGAAGAACTACGTTACACCGCAAGGCTTCGAGCAGTTGAAGGACGAACTGAACAACCTCGCCCGCGTCGAGCGGCCCAAGGTGGTCGAGGTGGTATCGTGGGCGGCGGGTAACGGCGACCGGTCCGAGAACGGCGACTACATCTACGGCAAGAAACGCCTGCGCGAGATCGACCGGCGTATGAGGTACCTCACCAAGCGGCTCGACAGTGCGGTGGTGGTGGATCCCAAGCTGCAGAAAAACCACGGCCAGGTGTTTTTCGGCGCGACCGTGACGTATGCCGACGAGGACGACAACCGGCGCACCGTGCGCATCGTCGGCATCGATGAAGCGGACTTGGAGAAGGGCATGGTCAGTTGGATGTCGCCCATCGCCAAGGCGCTGATGAAAGCGCGCGTAGGTGATACCGTGACCTTGCGCACACCCGCGGGCGAGGAAAGCATCGACATCATGGACATCAAGTACGCTGACGGCTGAGAGGCCGGGAGTTGGGGGAATGGAACACGCACACTTATCGCCTGAGGAGCACCACAAACAGCTTCGCCGCGCGGTGATCGCATCCACGGTCGGCACCACCATCGAGTGGTACGATTTCTTTTTATACTCCACCGTCACCGGGCTGGTGTTCGCCAAGCTCTATTTCCCCGAGTCCGAACCCTTGGTCGGAACGCTGCAAGCTTTCATGGTCTATGCCGTGGGCTTCGCCGCGCGGCCCATCGGGGCGGCCATCTTCGGGCATTATGGCGACCGCATCGGCCGCAAGGCCTCGCTGATCGCAACACTCTTGCTGATGGGGGTGGCCACCTTCCTGGTGGCGCTGGTGCCCACATATGAAACCATTGGCATCTGGGGTGCTGTGCTGCTCACCATCCTGCGTTTCATTCAAGGCATCGGCGTCGGCGGCGAGTGGGGCGGCTCGGTCCTGCTGGCGATGGAGTGGGCGCGCACCAACAATCACCGCGGCTATATCGCGGCCTGGCCGCAGTTCGGCGTGCCGGCGGGATTGTTCCTGGCCAACGCGGCGGTGCTGGGCTTCAGCGCGCTCTCGGGCGATGCCTTTTTGGACTGGGGCTGGCGCGTGCCATTCCTGCTGTCGATCTTCCTGATCGCGGTCGGGCTGTATATCCGCCTGGGTATTCTGGAAACGCCCACCTTCGCCAAGCTGGTGGTGGAAAAGAAAGTGGAACGCCAGCCGCTGCTGGAAGCCATCCGCAAGCACCCCAAGGAAATCGTTCTCTCGGCGCTGTTGCGCATGGGCGAGCAGGCGCCGTTCTATGTGTTCACGGCTTTCGTGTTTTCCTACGGCACGACATCGCTGGGCGTCAGCCGCGATTTCCTGCTCACCGCTGTGCTGGTGGCGGCCATGGTATCGTTCGTCACCATTCCCCTGTCGGGCCATCTGTCGGACCGCATCGGGCGCAAGAAGATGTACATGATCGGCGCAGCCCTCATGGGCGTGTTCGCCTTCGTCTACTTCGGGATGCTCGATACCAAAGACCCGACGCTCATTTTCATTGCCATTATTCTGTCGCTGATCCCGCACGACATGATGTACGGCCCGCAGGCCGCGCTGATCGCCGAGGCGTTCACGGGCCGGGTGCGTTATTCGGGCTCGTCACTGGGTTATCAACTGGCCTCATTGATCGCGGGCGGCCCGGCGCCGCTGATCGCGGCCGCCCTGTTCGCCTACTTCGGGGCCGGAATCGCCATAGCGTTTTACGTGGCGGCCTGCGCCGTGTGCAGCCTGATCGCGACCGCGCTGATCAAAGACTACACCGGCAAGGATATTCACCACGACTACGACGCTTAAGGCAGATTACTCGACGTCCACCGTCAGCATGCCCACATCAACGCGGGCCGTGAGCGTGGGGCCGTTGGACGTGCCCGGCACTTCGGCGCGCAGGTCGCCCACGCCTGAGCTTTTGCTGACATTGCCGCTGCCGCCGTCGATCTTCACCGTGCCGACGCTGACCGCGCCCGTGAGCCGACCGTGATTTTTCGGCACGCCGTCCACTTCCATCTTGCCCGAGCGCACAATCAGTTCGTTGTCCTTGCACGGCAGGCCCTTGGATTCCAACAATCCCGCCGACAGTTCGACGCGGCAGGTATCGGCGGCCGGAATAGAAATCTTGATCTTGCTGTTGTCCGAATAATCGTCGTCGATGTCGATGGTGGTGCGCTTGCCGTTCACCTTGATCTGGGCGCGGGCGCGCAGTTCATCGCTCATGTCGATCTTGGCCTCGCCGGTGGTCACCTGCACGATAACGTGGCCCTTGTTGATCTTGTAACTGGTCTGGGCGTTGCTTTCGGGCGCGCTGCGCTCGGTCGCACTCTCGGCTTCGCTGGCCGGAACCAGTTCGCGGGGGGCAGCGTCGCGGGCGGCGGCGCGTTTGACCTTGTGATCGTCGTTCCCGAGCATGTTGGCCAGCACGATGGCCGCCACGAAGGCGCCGACAACGGTGCCGATGCCGGGCCCGGAGCGGTGTTTGCGCTGGCGGCGTTCGGCCTGGTGGTCATGCTCGGTATGGGTCATGGCTGTCTCCCTCAATGTCTTTCTAACTTAGGCCGCCGTGGAGCACGGGTGCCCGCCGCCCGCCAGCTTGGCGGCGATTTCACTGGCGATCAGCACGCCTGTTCCCCAGGCCTTGCCGCCGGCAAACGATTCAGCGGGCCGCGCCACGCAACTCAGCATCATCATGGCGTCGCCCCGGTTGCGCACCGGCGCACGCACATGCAGGGCGGCGAGAATGCCCAAGGCCGAAGCTGTCGCTGCCGACGAACCCATCAGGCTCATGGCGTCCGGGTCGTTGCGGTACGAGATGGACGAGGCGGCGCGGGGGGCGACCGAGAAATCCACGTAGCTATTGCGGTCTTTCTCCCGCGACAATTCGGCACTCAATGCTGTCGTGGAAATGGAGATCGCATCGTCATAGGCGGCCGGATACGGCGGTACGGCGTTCTGGGTGGGGCCGTTGCCGGCCGAAGCCAACACCACCAGGCCGCGTTCGGTGGCCTTTTGCAGGGCCGTGCGCTGGGCAGCACTGTCCGGGCCCACGAACATCTGGCCCACCAGCTTCACGTCCTCATGGGCGAACCATTCGTAGGCAAACATCAGGTCGTCCATGTCCAGCGCGAGTGCGCCCGTCTTGGGGTCGGCGCGGAACGGGGTCGCCACATACACGATGATAGGCGTGCTCTTGTCGATGGCGCGGAAGTTGCGCACGGCGGCGCGCACCATTTCCTCGCCGTGATTGCGCTTGTGGCTCTTGTCCTGCTTGCGCGCTTCAGCGGTGCCCGACGTCCAGAACGTCATGGTGCGCACGGTCACGTTGTCCATGTCCGAGAAGTCGACGCGTTCGATCCCCAGATCGATCACTCCCATTTTCATCACCGAGGCCGCCTGCGACGGGCTGCCGGTGACGACACCGAAAAACATGGCCATTATGGCGACGAAGACGGCGATCATGGCACACACTTCCCCTGTTCACCGCTTCGGGGTTCGAAGCGGCGGTGAAATCGGTTGAACGAGAAACGAGAAACGAGAAACGAGAAACTTAAGCTAGGCTTGACCAGTCTTGCGCAGCTCGCGGTCGATCTGGAACTCGCGGCTGGTCACGACTTTCTCCAGCGACCGCATACGCTGCTCCAAGCGGCCGAAACGGTCACGCACGTCGACAAAGCGGTTCTTGATCGGCGAGGGTTCGGGCGTGCCGCCCGTAAGGCCCAAGCCGCGGCCGATGTCGTCAAGCTTGCTGCTCATCGTTGAGGTGCTCGCGGCAATCCCTGAGCGGGGCATCGGATCAAGCAGCCAGGCCATCAGAATGTAGGCGGCGATCATCACCGGCGGCCAGAACAGGGTGGCGATGGCCCAGGCCCAGCGGGCGTAGGTGACGTTCCAGCCGAAGTGGTTGGCCAAGCCCGCGACCACGCCGGCGATCTTGCGCCGTTCGGTATCGCGGTAAATCGTGCCCTTGCCGCTCATGTTAAGCCTTCTCCTTCCACCGCGGATCTTCTTGATCCAAGATCCGCTCCAGCGACGCCATCCGGGTTTCCATCTTCTCCGCGACGCGCGCTAATTGATCCAACGTCTGCTGTTCCTCGGTATTCAAAATCTTGCTGGCCGCGTTTTTCGACCGGTAATGCAAGATCAGCCAGATCGGTGCCACGATCACCAGGAACAAAATCATCGGCACCATGAACGCTATAACGATATCGGCCATCGCCGTTTCCCCTTAACGCCGGGCCGCTTGCTAAGCGGCTCTGTCCCGCCAATTCGGGTGGTCGGCGTCTAAAATTTTCTCCAGCGTGGCAACGCGGTCTTCAAGCTTGCCGGCGATGCGCGCCAAGTCGTCCAGTGTTTGTCTTTCTTCTTCCGAGAGCAGCTTCGCTTCGCTCTTACGCGATTTGAAGTGACGGCTCATCCAGATGACTCCGAGTACGAAGGCGAAGATCGTCGCCAGCTTGATCACCCCGAAGAACTCGATCGCGACCTTCGTCGTATCCATCGGTAAGTCCATCACGCACTCTCCCCAGAACCGGGTTCATAGGAACCCCGGTTACGCTTGCTGTCCGGCAGAGGCCTTCAACTTGGCGAGCTCGGCGTCGATTTCGCTCTCGGCTTCGAGGTCGGCGATTTCGTCGGCCAAGGTCTTGCCCTTGCCCATATCGAAAGCTTCCACACGGCCTTCCACTTCGTCCAGCTTCTTTTCGATAAAGTCGAAGCGGGCCAGGGCGCCGTCGACACGGCCGTCATACAACTGCTCGCGCACCGACAGGCGGGCGTTGGCGGTCTGGGCACGGGCCATCAGGCTGGTTTGCTTGGCTTTTGCCTCGCTCAGCTTGGCCTGGAGGCGGTGAATATCGGCGTCCAGGTTGGCCATGCGCTCGTTCAGAATGGCGTCGTCGGTGCCCAGGGCCTTAACCAATTCGGCGATCTTGGCCTTTTCCACCAGGGCGGCGCGGGCCAGGTCTTCGCGGTTGCGGCTGATGGCCAGTTCGGCGCGCTTCTGCCACTCGGTCTGGGCGTCCTGCAATTTGCCCAGGCGGCGGGCGATTTCCTTGCGGTCGGCGATCAGGCGGGCCGCGTCGGAGCGGACTTCGACCAGGGTGTCTTCCATTTCCTGGACGATCATGCGGATCATCTTCGAGGGATCTTCCGCCTTGTCGAGCAGGGCGGTGATGTTGGAATTCACGATGTCGGTCAGGCGAGAAAAGATACCCATTTGGTGGTCCTCCGGATGGAACGCTAGCGGATAAGCTGTTTCGGTTGAAGTTACGAGAGGCTGGTGATTAACGCAGAGCGACGTGCTTCACCGCGCCGCCGGTCGAGGCGGGGGCGTCCAAGGCTTCGACATAGACAAGAAACTTCGGCGCCGGCTTCACGAACACCGGCACCATGCTGTTGCCGACGAACTTGAAGGTAACGGGCGGGGCCTGTTCCAGCTTCTGGGTCAGCACCTGCTTCTGCGTGGCGAACCACGAGGCAGTGGACTGGCCGGCGAAGGCGGGCAGGCTGGTGGAGACGATGCCGACAGAGATGACGGCGGCGGCGACGCGGGAGAAAACGGTCAGGCGGTTCATGGCAGGCTCCTTCGGTTGATGTCGCCGCTGCGGCGACGTGTTGCCTCTACATTCGCAAAGCGCGTGCCAACTCCCGAAAATCACCTAAGATATTGAAATACATATATATTTATGAATCAGGCCAAGTTTCGCCATTGATCCGGTACGCTATCGTTTGACGAAATTAATCAATCTATGCCATTTTCCGTCACATGGTTGATCTTCCAGCACCCCTTGGCCAGTCGGCCTCGTTCATGGCCCACATCGACCACCTCTCGCGGGTGGCTCCGGTGGACCGTCCGGTGCTGATTATCGGCGAACGCGGCACCGGCAAGGAGCTGTCGGCGGCGCGCATCCATTACCTCTCCAGCCGCTGGGGCGGGCCCCTGGTGAAGCTGAATTGCGCGGCCCTGCCCGAAACCCTGCTGGAAGCCGAACTGTTCGGTGTCGAGGCCGGGGCCTTCACGGGGGCGGCCAAGCGCCGCCTGGGGCGCTTCGAGCTGGCCGACACCGGCACGCTCTTTCTGGACGAGATCGGCAATGCGCCCATGACCGTGCAGGAAAAAATCCTGCGCGTCATCGAGTACGGTGAGTTCGAACGCCTGGGCGGCTCCGAGACGCTGCAGGTGTCGGTGCGCGTGGTGGCGGCCACCAACGCCGACCTGCCGGCCGAAGCCGCCGCCGGGCGTTTCCGCGAGGACTTGCTGGACCGCCTGGCCTTCGATGTATTGACGCTGCCGCCCTTAAGAGAGCGCGTGGGCGATGTGGCGATGCTGGCCGACCATTTCGGGCGGGCGATGGCCAAGGCCATGCATATGCCCTCGTTCCCCGGCTTTACCCCGCAGACGATGGCCGAGCTGGAGGCCTATGCCTGGCCGGGCAATGTGCGCGAACTGAAGAACGTAGTGGAGCGCGCGGTCGCCCATTGCCTGGATACCGCGGCTCCCATCGGCGCGGTGGTGTTCGATCCCTTCGATTCGCCCTTCCGGCCCAAGGCCGCTATCGGCCGCGCCAAAGCTCAAACGGCGCAGGAGTCGTCGCCCGAGGCCGATGAAGATACCGCGCCGTCGCCGCCCGCTGGCATGGCCACCAACGTGACGGACTTCAAGGCCGCCGTGGCCGCGTTTGAAAAACAGGTGCTGGCCGAGGCCCTGAATGCCGCGCGCCACAACCAGCGCATCGCCGCCAAGCGTTTAGGTTTGCCCTATCACCAGTTGCGCAACGCCCTTCGCAAGCATGGCCTGTTGCCCGCGCAAGCGTAAGCTAAACGTTCAGTTTACTTGCTGTCGAAGCGCTGAATGCCGTCCCAGCTTGCGGCGGGCGGCGTCTGCATGAAGTCCTGGCAGCGCTTGACGTAAAGCGCGGCCACCTTGTCGCTGGGCTGTGTCTGCGACAGGCGCTGGAAGGCCTCGAAGGCTTCCACCCACTTGCGCTGCTTATAGAGCCCGTAGGCGTTCTCCCACAGCGTCAGGTAATCCAGCGCGGTGGTATTGCCGGTGAAGTCTGCGGTCTCGCCCAAAAGTTCGTAAATCTCGAAGTCGTAGATGGCGCCCTTGGGCATGACGCGGTCGATGCTGCGGAAAACGAATTGATCCCGCGCCAGTTCGCGCAGGCGCTGGCTGGCGAGGATCTCCGTGCCGTAATATTTGTTCAGGCCCTCGATGCGCGAGGCCAGGTTCACCGATGATCCGATAACGGTGAAATCCATGCGGTCGGGCGCGCCGACGTTGCCGAATACAGTCTCGCCGGCGTGCAGGCCGAAGCGCGTGTACCACGGGAACAGGCCCTGCTGTTTCCATTGCTCGGCCAGGCGCGTGCTGGCTTCGCGCGACTTCAGGGCGGCCTTGCAGCACAGCGCCGCGTGATCGGGTTGTGCGTTCGGGGCATTCCAATAGGCGAAAATGGCGTCGCCCACGTATTTATCCAGCGTGCCCTGCATGTCCAAAATCGGCGCCACCACGTTGCCGAAGTATTCGGACATCACCATCATCACCTTTTCCGCGTCCAGCTGTTCGGAAATGGTGGTGAAGTCGGTTACGTCCGTCATCAGCAATGACAGCTCGCGCCGTTCGCCGCCGATTTCGGCCCGGCCGGTGGCAAGGACGCGCTTGATGACCGAGGTGGGCACGTACTTACTGAAGGCCTTCAGGCCGTTCTTCATGTCGTACAGCGCGCCGAACAGCTGATCCACTTCCAGGGTCGTGCTGCTCAGGCGCTGCTCGTCGGGCATGAAGCTCAGGCGGCTCACGGCCTCGGTTTCCGACACGACCTTGCTGACGTCGCGCGACATGCTGTTGCTGACGGCCCTGATCACGAACAGCGTTCCCACCAGCACCATGAAACCGATGCCGACGTTGGTGATGAGATCGCGCAAGAGGCGCTGGTTGACCTCGCTGATTTCCAGGTCCGCGCCAAACAGCGTCACTGTGCCCGCTGCCGAAGTGACGGGCACCAGGCACGAGCGGAAATGGCCGTACTCGTCTTCCGCCACGTCGATGCTGCGCTGGCCGGTCTTGGCGGCCTCGATCATCACCGGGCTTAAATCCTCGTAGGGCTTCAGCAGAATTTCCTGCATCGGGTCGACGCGCGCGGCTTGTTGCTCGGGCGAGAGGTTGCTGACCAGCTCATACGCCGAGCCGTCCTTGCGGATAACAATCGCATAGAGGAATTCCAGCCGCGCCGCCTCGACGTAGCGTTCAAGCGATTCATGCGCGCTATGATAGGTCTCGGTGTAAAGCGGTTCGGTGCGCTCTACCCCTTCAGCTTGGTCAACAATAATGGGCGGCACGATGGAGCGCACGCCCTCGGCGGCGGCGCACAGAATGTCGTCGATGTCGGCCAATGTGGCCTGGCGCGAGGCTTGATAGGCCAGTGTGGAAAAAACGACCGTGCCGAAAATATTCACCGCGGCCAGGCTCCAGGCCAGCCTGCGCCGGATCGCCCACGGACGCTTTAAATTCAAATTGAACACGAAATAAACCCGCACCTTCTGGCGGAATTTTAACAAGTCCCCAGCCGATGTCAGTGGCTTATTCGCGGTAGGTCTTCGAATTCAGCACGTCGACGGCATCAAGTCCCACATCGCCCAGGCCGGGATTGTACAGCGCCACGCGTGCGGCAACGCCGTCCAGCCCGGGAATTTCCCACAGGAAGATGCCCGTGGGTTCGTCGCGGTACAGTTTCAGCAACCGGCGCGTCAATGTCAGGCGCTCGTCGTCCGTCGGTGCGGCTTCGGCGGCCTGGATCGTCGGTGTCCATTCCGGGCGGCAGTGCCACGGGGCGGGCCATAGGCAGCTATGCACACGGATCGACCACAGCGCGTCCAGTGTGGGCATATTATTGTAATCCATCGAGAAGCCCTGGCCCGGCCAGCCGCCGGTACGAATGCGCTGGATATGCTGCGGTACGGTTGTGGTTTCCGTATCTGCCCGGACGCCCACAGCGCGCAGGTCCGAGACAATCTGCTGGTGGTAACTGCTGTCGGCGGCGAAACTGCCGGGCGGGAAACTTAAGAGAATGTCGAACCCTTGCGCGTAGCCGGCCTCGGCCAGCATCGCGCGGGCGCGGGTGGGGTCGTAGGGGTAGGGCTTGAGGTCCGGATCGTAGCCGAAGGCTTCTTTCACGGCCCCCTGGCTGGCGGGCGCGGTGGTGCCGCCCAACAGCACGTCGATCATGCGCTGTTTGTCGACCGCGTAATTCAGGGCCTGGCGTACGCGGATGTCGGCCACGGGCGACGGCTTGGTTGAAACAAACGCGATGGTCTGGACGCGGCCGGTTTTGCGCACAACCAGCCGCGCGCCCGTGCTTTCGATCAGGCTGCGGTCGTCGGAACTGATGTCGATGGCGATGTCCACGGCACCTGTCCGCAAGGCTTGCACCCGCGCGCTCAGGTCGGGGACTTCCAGAATCTCCAGGCGATCTACACGCGGCGTGCGCCACGAGGCGCGGTTGGCCGCCAGCACGACCTTGGCCGCCTCCCAACGCGTGACCGCGAAGGGCCCGGTGCCCACGGGCGCGCGGGAAAAATCCTTGCGGCCCAACTTCGCCCAGAGTTTCGGCGCGGGTAGGCGTATGCCCGCAAGCCGCCGGGGCAGCAACACATTGGGCGCAGCAGTGTCGATCTCGATGGTCAGGTCATCCATCGCGCGCACGCCAGTGAGGCCCACCACCAACTGCGCCGTCACTTCCAGCAAACCCGCCTTGGAGATCAGATAATCTAAAGCTTCAACGGCCGCCGCGGCGTTGAGCGGCTCGCCGTTGGAGAACGTCACATTCGGCCGCAAGTGAAACCGCCAGCGCGTCGGCGCCGTCATCTCCCAGCGTTCCACCAGGCCCGGCTGCACGCCGCCCTGATCGTCGAAACGGAATAGCGGATCGTAGATGGCGAGTGCCGGCAGCAGCGTGGGCAGCGTGATGCTGCCGTAGGGCGTGCCCATGTCGGCAGGCAGCGAGGTGACGGCAACGCGCAATACTTTCTCGGCGTGCGCGGGCACAGCGCACAGCATCATCGCTGCGGCGAGAACGAGAGCTTTAAGCGGGCGCATAGTGCGTCAGTTCATAGCGGCGGTCGCCGCGGTACATGGCCAGCGCCGGAATGTGCGTGCCGTCGGTCAGCACCCACGTCTCAAAGGCCAGGTGCTCGGGCGTCAACTGCGCTGGGCTTTCAATGGTGTTCAGGCGGAACTTGTTTGTTTCAAACGTTCCGGCACCCACAGTGATGGTTTCGCGGCCCAGGTACATGATGCCGAGGAGCAGTCGGTTCAGCGTCGGCCCCGTAGCGCCCTGGCGGTGGGCCGATGCCGAGAACATATTGTCCACCGTGTTTTGTCCTGGGCCCTGAGCCGTGGGGTAGGCCGCCGTCATCCAGGCATCCCCGGTAATGGCGTGGTTGCAGAACACCACGGGCCCAGGGCCGTAACTCATGCGCTCGCTTTTGCGGCCCGAAGCCGCAGTGAAGTTTTCCGATTCCACCAGCCCATCCTGCCAGCGGAACCACGCCGTGCCGGTGAAGGTATCGCCCGTTCGCACGCGCACAAAACAATCCAGCGGATTCATGCGCTGATCGTTGGTCTGCACCACTTCGCGCGCCACGTGGGGCGGGTCGGCGATGAGGCAGCGGGCGCGCATTGTGCGTGTGCCGTCGGCATAGAGGCTCACGGCCACGTCTTCAGCCCCGCGCGCCCGGCCGCGGTCCTCGGCGCGGTCGCTGACATAGGCGATGTGGCCCACAGAGGTGCGAGTCAAGATAGCTTTAGGTTCATTCATAGCATTGAGGTGTCTTGCGGACCCAGGTTACGCCGTGCCACCGTAAGTGCAATTGCACTTTTCCGTGCACAGACATTCGAGGGGTACACATGCGTTTTGTCATTCTGGCCACGGTCAGCGCCGTGGCGCTGATGCTGGCCGCGCCGGCACACGCCCAGTTCTCGGGCTCGGCGGCGGGCAAAAGATTAGCGGATATGCCGCGCGATCCGTTCCCAAGCACCTATGCGCCGCTGCCGTCTGTCTTGACGGCTATCGTGGGGGCGACTGCGCACACCGGCACGGGGGCGACCGTGAACAACGCCACCGTGGTGATGAGCGGCGGCAAGATCGTCAGCGTCACCGAAGGGGGCGCTGTGCCCGCTGGCGCGGTGGTGATCGACGGCAAGGGCAAGTACGTAACGCCGGGCCTGATCGACGCGCACTCACATTTAGGCGTGTACCCGGAACCCTCGGTCGATTCGCTCAGCGACGGCAACGAAGCCACCGACCCCAACACCGCCGAAGTATGGGCGGAACATTCCCTCTGGCCGCAAGACCCTGCCTTCTCGCGCGCGCTGGCGGGCGGCGTCACAGCCATGCAGATCCTGCCGGGCTCGGCCAACCTGATCGGCGGGCGTTCGGTGGTGGTGAAGAATGTCTGGAGCCGCTCGGTCCAGGGTATGAAGTTCCCCGGCGCGAAGCAGGGCATGAAAATGGCCTGCGGCGAAAACCCGCGCCGCGTCTACGGCAGCAAGAACCGCACGCCCGCGACCCGCATGGGCAATTTCGCCGGCTACCGCGCGGCCTGGCTGAAGGCGCTGGAATACCAGTACGAGTGGGACCAGTTCGAGGCCAAACGCCAGAAGGGCGACCCGGCGGCCAAGCCGCCCAAGCGCGATCTTGAGCTTGAAACGCTCGCGGGCGCGTTGCGCGGCGACATCCTGGTGCAGATGCACTGCTACCGCGCCGACGAAATGATGCAGGTGCTGGATATGGCGAGAGAGTTCGGCTACCGCGTCAGCCAGTTCCACCATGCCGTTGAAGCCTACAAAATCCGCGATGTGCTGGCCCGCGAGAACGTGTGCGGGTCCATGTGGTCCGATTGGTGGGGCTTCAAGATCGAATCGCTCGACGGCATTGTTGAAAACATCGCGCTCATGGATGCGGCGGGCGCGTGCGCCGTGCTGCATTCGGACTCGAATGTCGCCAACCAGCGCCTCAACCAGGACGCCGCCAAGGCCATGGCGGCCGGACGGCGCGCTGGCCTGACCATCACCGAGGGCCAGGCGATCAAGTGGGTGACGCTGAACCCCGCCAAGTCCATCGCGATCGACGACAAAACCGGCTCGTTGGAGCCGGGCAAGATGGCCGACGTCGTGATCTGGAGCGGCAGCCCGCTAAGTGTGTATTCGCACGCCGAGAAGGTGTTTATCGATGGCGCCTTGACCTACGACTACGACGACCCCGGCAAACAGGCGCGGGGCGACTTCGAATTGGGCGTGTCGAACGCGGAGGACGTGCGATGAAAAAGTCATTTGCCATCGCGCTGGCTCTGCCGCTGGCCTTCGCTGTACCGGCGTATGCCGCGCCCACCGCCATTATCAACGCGACCGTGCACACTGTCTCCGGGGCTAAAATCCCGAACGGCACGGTGATCTTCGACAACGGCGCCATCACCGCCGTCGGCGCTGGGCTGGCCGTGCCCTCGGGTGCGACCGTAATCGACGCCAAGGGCGGCCAAGTGACGCCGGGGCTCATCAGCTCCTTTAGCCGTCTCGGTGTGATGGAGATCGAGCTGGAAAAATCCACCGATGATTCCGAGGCGGATACACCGCTGTTCAGCGCGGCGTTCGACGTGGCCCCGGCGGTGAACCCGTACTCCAGCATGATCAAGGTCACCCGCAAGCGCGGCGTCACCCATGCCGTCACCATGCCCGATTTCGGCAAGACGATCTTCGCCGGGCAAGCCGCGATGCTGAGCCTGGGCGAAAGGGCCACGTTCAGCGTCACGCCGAAAGTCGCCATGCTCATGACCGTCAGCGAAACCGGCAAGCGCCTGGCCGGGGGCTCGCGCGGCGCGGTGTGGACGTATCTGCGACAGGCCTTCGACGATGCCCGCTACTATGAGCGCAACCGCGGGGACTTCGACGAGAACAAGGCCCGCGCGACGGCGTTGACGCGCATCGACCTCGAGGCCTTGCTGCCGGTGCTGAACGGCAAGATGCCGCTGGTGGTGGATGCCCAGCGCGCGGCGGACATCCAGGCCGTCATTAAAATGGCGGCGGACTACAAGCTGAAAGTCATCCTGATCGGCGCGCGCGAGGCGTGGAAGGTGGCGGGCGAGATCGCCAAGGCGGGCATTCCCGTCATTCTCGATCCCACCAACAACCTGCCCTCGCGTTTCGACACCCAGGGCGCGACGTTGGAGAATGTGGCCAAACTGCATGCGGCAGGCGTCAAAATCGCCATCACCGTCATGGGCGGCGAGGAAGCCTACAACGTGCGCAACATGTCCTACTACGCCGGGATCGCGGCGGGGAACGGCGTGCCGCCCGACGCGGCGTTGGCAGCGATCACCAAAAACCCGGCGGAAATCTGGGGGCTCGCCAAGCTGGGTACGCTGGAACCCGGCAAGGACGCCGACGTGGTGATCTGGGACGGCGATCCGCTGGAGTTAACGTCCGCGCCAACACAGGTGTT
>JAEUKM010000215.1 GCA_016793085.1 Rhodospirillaceae bacterium | reverse complement strand
TGGTACTCAACGTGCGCCGTCGAAATCGTGATCCCGCGCGCCTTTTCCTCGGGCGCCTTGTCGATCTGGTCGTACGCCGTAAACGTCGCACCACCCGTCTCCGCCAACACCTTCGTGATCGCCGCCGTCAACGACGTCTTGCCGTGGTCAACGTGACCAATCGTCCCAACGTTGCAGTGCGGCTTATTCCGCTCAAATTTCTCTTTCGACATGTCGTCTCTCCAACTTAATCGTGTTGACGTTTGTACTCAGAACTTCGGCGGATCAACCCGCCATCTTCGCCTTGATCTCGTCCGAAACGTTGTTCGGAACCTGTTCGTAGTGGTGGAACTCCATGGTGAACTGGGCACGGCCCTGGCTCATGGAGCGCAGCGTATTCACGTAACCAAACATGTTGGCCAAGGGCACCATGGCCGAGATCACACGGGCGTTGCCGCGCGTATCCATGCCGCCCACCTGGCCGCGGCGGCTGTTCAAGTCGCCGATGACGTCGCCCATGTAATCTTCGGGCGTCACCACTTCGACCTTCATGATCGGCTCGAGCAGCTTGGGTGCTGCTTGCGGCAAACCTTCGCGGAAAGCCGCGCGCGCGGCGATTTCGAAGGCCAGAGCCGACGAGTCGACGTCGTGATAAGCGCCGTCATGCAGGGTGGCTTTGAAATCGGTCACGGGGAAGCCCGCGATCACGCCGTTGTTGACGGAAGAGGCCAGGCCCTTCTGCACACCGGGGATGTATTCGCGTGGCACCGAACCGCCGACGATTTCGCTTTCGAACTGGTAGCCCGAACCGGGCGGCAGCGGCTCGAAGCGGATCTTCACGCGGGCGTACTGACCCGAACCACCCGACTGCTTCTTGTGGGTGTAGTCGATGTCGGCCACCTTCGAAATTGTCTCGCGGTAGGCGACCTGCGGGGCGCCGACGTTGGCTTCCACTTTGAATTCGCGCTTCATGCGGTCGACGATGATCTCAAGGTGCAGTTCGCCCATGCCCTTGATGATCGTCTGGCCGCTTTCGTGATCGGTCGTGACGCGGAATGACGGATCTTCGGCCGCGAGACGAGAGAGCGCGATGCCCATCTTCTCGACGTCCGATTTGGTTTTCGGCTCAACCGCGACTTCGATGACCGGATCGGGGAATTCCATGCGTTCCAGGATGATCGGCTTATCCGGATCGCACAGAGTGTCACCCGTGGTGGTGTCTTTCATGCCGACAAGGGCCACGATATCGCCCGCGGTGGCGGCTTTGATTTCTTCGCGGTTGTTGGCGTGCATCAGCAGCATGCGGCCAATGCGCTCTTTCCTGTCCTTCACGGTGTTCAGCACGCCCGAGCCGCTTTCCAGCTTGCCCGAGTAGATGCGTACGAAGGTGAGCGAACCGACGAACGGGTCGGTCATGATCTTGAACGCCAGGCCCGAGAACGGCTCGGCCGGATCGGCCTTGCGGGTGGCGGGCGTTTCGTCCTTACCCGGCAGCACGCCCTGAACCGGCGGCATGTCGAGCGGCGACGGCAGGTAACGGATGACGCAGTCCAGCAACACCTGCACGCCTTTGTTCTTGAAGGCCGAGCCGCAAATGACGGGCACGAACTTCTGCGCGATGGTGCCCTTACGAATGCATTTATGCAGCGTCTCTTCGTCGGGCTCTTTGCCGTCCAGGTACGCTTCCATGGCCGCGTCGTCCATTTCGACGGCGGTTTCAAGCAAGGCCACACGGTATTCTTTGGCTTTGTCCGCCAGGTCGGCCGGAATGTCGACTTCGTCGAACTTGGCGCCCAGGTCTTCGCCCTTCCAGATCAGGGCTTTCATTTTCACGAGATCGACGACACCCGAGAAATCATTTTCAATGCCGATCGGCAGGGTCAACACCAACGGCTTTGCACCGAGGCGATCAACAATCATGTCGACGCAACGGTAGAAGTTGGCGCCCATGCGGTCCATCTTGTTGACGAAACACATGCGCGGCACGTTGTACTTGTCAGCCTGACGCCAGACGGTTTCAGATTGCGGCTCAACGCCGGCAACGCCGTCGAAACAGGTGACAGCACCGTCGAGCACGCGCAAAGACCGCTCAACTTCAATGGTGAAGTCGACGTGCCCGGGCGTGTCGATGATGTTGATGCGGTGATCTTTCCAGAAACACGTCGTGGCGGCCGACGTAATGGTGATGCCGCGCTCCTGCTCCTGCTCCATCCAGTCCATGGTGGCAGCGCCGTCATGGACTTCACCGATCTTATGCGAGCGGCCGGTGTAATACAGAATGCGTTCCGTGGTCGTAGTCTTGCCGGCATCGATGTGCGCCATGATGCCGATATTGCGGTAACGCTCGAGAGGAGTTTTGTCGTTCATTGTTATCTCTGAGAAATCCGAGGTTCGTTACCAGCGGTAATGCGAGAACGCGCGGTTAGCTTCAGCCATGCGGTGTGTGTCTTCGCGCTTCTTCACGGCGCCGCCACGGTTGGCGGCGGCGTCCATCAGCTCGGCGGACAGGCGGTCGATCATGGTCGATTCATTGCGCTCACGCGCGTACTGCACCAGCCAGCGGAAGGCCAGGGCCTGGCGGCGCTCGGCGCGCACTTCGACCGGAACCTGATAGGTCGCACCGCCGACGCGGCGCGAACGGACTTCAACGGTCGGCTTAATGTTTTCGATGGCGTCGTGGAACGTCTTCAGGGCGTCGGAACCGGCTTTTTTGCCGATCTTGTCGAGCGCGCCGTACACGATGGTTTCGGCGACGCCTTTTTTGCCGTGCATCATCACGGTCGAGATGAACTTGCCGATGACCACATCGCCGAACTTGGCGTCGGGCAACTGCGGGCGTTTGTCTGCTTGGCGGCGGCGTGACATGGCTCTGCTGCTGCTCCCTTATTTCGGACGCTTGGCGCCGTATTTCGAACGGCGCTGGCGGCGGGCGGTGACACCCTGGGTGTCGAGCGTGCCGCGGATGATGTGATAGCGAACGCCGGGCAAGTCCTTCACGCGACCGCCACGGATCATGACGACAGAGTGTTCTTGCAGGTTGTGGCCTTCGCCGGGGATGTAGCTGGTGACTTCGAACTGGTTGGTCAGGCGCACGCGGGCGACCTTACGAAGGGCCGAGTTCGGCTTCTTCGGGGTCGTGGTGTACACGCGCGTGCAAACGCCACGCTTTTGCGGAGAGCGCTGCAAAGCCGGAACCGTGTCACGGTACTTCGGCATTTGGCGGCCCTTACGGACCAATTGGCTAATCGTCGGCATCGACCGTAACCCTTTGTTCGTTCAATCTTTTTTACGCATTCGTCGTTTCTTCGCGTCTATCATCGGCACGCGCCAAATGAATGGCCAATTGCCCAGACGCGAAAAAACCGGATCACCCGGGCCACAACTCCGGGCCCGTTCCCGGTTCACAACAGGTCACTAAGACCTTATTTTTCTTAGCTAATCGACCACAATCCTCGTCTAGAGCGCAAAGTCGGCTCTACCACCGGACGCTGTCGAACGGCGTGGTTATAGTGACGGGGCTTATAAGCGTCAAGCGCGCATTGGGCAGGGTTTCTGCCAGTTTTTCAGGGATATAAGCCCCATCCTGCGCTGCGCTGCGCGAAAGAAAAGGGGGCCAAAGGCCCCCTTTTCAAGACATTTTATGTCGCGAAAGCTTATTCCGCGGCCGGTAGGGCCGGTTGTTCGGCCGGCGGCTCGGGCTGCAGCTCTTTGTCGCGGTTGGCGGCAATGGTTTTGAGGCGATTCATCAGGGCGCCGGTACCCGCCGGGATCAGGCGGCCGACGATGACGTTTTCCTTCAAACCGACGAGTCGGTCGTTTTTGCCGGTGACGGCCGCTTCCGTGAGGACGCGAGTCGTCTCCTGGAATGAGGCCGCCGAGACAAAGGACTGGGTCTGCAGGCTCGCTTTGGTGATGCCTTGCAGGACCGGCAGGCCGCGGGCGGGCTTGCCGCCTTCGGTTTTGACCTTGGTGTTCTCTTCCTCGAACTCCAGACGGTCGGCCAGTTCGCCCACCAGGAAAGTCGAATCGCCGGGCTCGACGATTTCCACCTTCTGCAGCATCTGGCGCACGATCACTTCAATGTGCTTGTCGTTAATCTTCACGCCCTGCAGACGATAGACGTCCTGAATTTCTTTGATCAGGTAGTCGGCGAGCGCCTCGACACCCATGACGCGCAGGATGTCGTGCGGAACCGGGCTGCCGTCCATCAGCGAATCGCCGCGGCGGACATAGTCGCCTTCCTGAACCGCCAGGTGCTTGCCCTTCGGGATCAGGTATTCCACCGGATCGCCCTTCTCGGGGCGCACGATGATGCGGCGCTTGGCCTTGTAGTCCTTGCCGAATTCCACGCGGCCCTCGATCTCGGCGATGACCGAGTGATCCTTGGGCTTGCGGGCTTCGAACAGTTCGGCCACGCGCGGCAGCCCGCCGGTGATGTCGCGGGTCTTCGAGCCTTCGCGCGGGATACGCGCCAGCACGTCGCCGGCGTGAACCTTCTGGCCGTTCTCGACCGACAGGATCGAATCCACGCTGAGGTAGTAGCGGGCTTCCGAGCCGTTATCGAGTTTGAGCACCTTGCCGTCAGAGCCGCGCACTTCAATGCGGGGCTTCAGGTCCGCACCGCCGCGCAACTGCTTCCAGTCGGTGACCACCTTCGAGGTGATGCCGGTGGATTCGTCGGTGCTTTCGCGGATCGACACGCCGTCGACGAGGTCGACGTAATGCGCCGAACCGCTCTGTTCGGTCGCGATCGGCAGAGTGTACGGATCCCACTCGGCCAGGCGCTGGCCCTTGGCGACCTGCGCCTTGTCTTCGACCAGCAGCTTCGCGCCGTACGGAATGCGGTGACGCGCCTTCTCGCGGCCGTTGGCGTCTTCAAGCACCAGCTCGAAGTTGCGGGCCATGATAATCTGGATCTTCTCGCTGTTGCGCACGATCGACTTGCTGAGCAGCTTCACCCGCGCGTCGAACGCGGCTTCGATGCTCGACTGTTCGGCGCCGCGCTGCGCCGCACCGCCGATGTGGAACGTCCGCATGGTCAACTGGGTGCCGGGCTCGCCGATCGACTGGGCGGCGATGACGCCCACCGCTTCGCCGACGTTGACGGTGGTGCCGCGCGCGAGGTCGCGGCCGTAGCACTTGCCGCAGACGCCGTTGACGGTTTCGCACGTCAGCGCCGAGCGGATCTTCATCTTCGGCACGCCGATCTTGTCCAGCATTTCGGCGTCGGCTTCGACGATCAGATGGCCCTTCTTCAGAACCACCTTGTTGGTTTCCGGATGCAGGATGTCCTCGGCCGCGACACGGCCCAGCACGCGCTCGGCCAGCGAGACGATGGTTTCACCGCCTTCCACCAGAGCCTGGGCGGTAATGCCCTGCTCGGTGCCGCAATCTTCCTCGGTAATGATGGCGTCCTGCGCCACGTCGACCAGACGGCGCGTCAGGTAGCCCGAGTTGGCAGTTTTCAGCGCCGTGTCGGCCAGGCCCTTACGGGCGCCGTGCGTCGAGTTGAAGTATTCAAGAACGGTCAGACCTTCCTTGAAGTTCGAGATGATCGGCGTCTCGATGATTTCGCCCGAGGGCTTGGCCATCAAACCGCGCATGCCGGCCAACTGCTTCATCTGGGCGGCGGAACCGCGCGCGCCCGAGTGCGCCATCATGTAGACCGAGTTGATGGGCTTGCCGGGCTCGATTTTGGAAATCTCGGCCATCATCGCGTCGGCGACCACTTCGGTGCAGTGCGACCAGGCGTCGACCACCTTGTTGTACTTTTCGCCGCGGGTGATCAGGCCGTCCTGATACTGCTGCTCGAATTCCTTCACCTGGGTCTCGGTGTCCTTCACGGTCTTCACCTTCGACTTCGGGATCACCATGTCGTCCTTACCGAACGACAGGCCCGCGCGAGTGGAGAACTTGAAGCCGAGCGCCATGATGTGGTCGCAGAAGATCACGGTCTCTTTCTGGCCGCAGTGGCGGTAAACCAGATCGATGACTTCGGTGATTTCCTTCTTACGCAGAACGCGGTTGATGACCGAGAACGGCACCATCGGGTTCAGCGGCAGTTCCTGCGCCAGGATCATGCGGCCCGGCGTGGTGTCG
>JAEUKM010000207.1 GCA_016793085.1 Rhodospirillaceae bacterium | reverse complement strand
ACGCGCGCCGAGCCCATGTGCGCCTGGCCCGGCCTAGTCCGAATAAGCCTATCCACATGGGCTTTTTCTCAACCACCTAGCGGGGAAATTTTGCCGCCCGATATTGACGCCCGCGCGGCATAGAGTATTGGGCTTACTCACGTTGCAAACAGGCCGGGAGGCCGCCCATGAAATTATCGCGCCGAGGAATGATTTTATCGGGTCTGGCCGTGGGCGGCGGCCTGGCCGTCGCATACGGGATGAAAGCCCTGGACGACGGCGATGCGCGTGTGAAGTTCGGCGCCTCCACACCCGAACAGTTTGTCCTGCATGCCTACGTAAAAATCTCAACTGATGGCCGAATCACCGTGGCGGTACCGCAGGCGGAATTAGGCCAGGGCGTCACCACCGCCATTCCCATGATGGTCGCCGAAGAACTGGATGCCGACTGGGAGCAAGTCGCTTACGAGTTGGCCCCGCTAGATAAAGCCTATGGCAGCTACGCCACGGCGGAGTTAACCCGCATTTTCATGCAGCCGGGCCTGGTGGCCGACACGGCGCGCTGGGCATTGTGGCAGGCCAGCCCGCTCTTTGGGCTGATCTTCACGGGCGGGTCCAGTGCTGTATTCGGCAACTATGAATTCTGCCGCAGTGTCGGCGCCACCGCTCGCGCCATGCTGATCAAGGCGGCGGCAAAGACGCTCGAAGTGTCCGAAAGCGAACTGACCACGCAGCGCAGCCGTGTCCTCCATCCAGGCTCGGGCCGCGCGCTGACATACGGCGAACTTGCCGCCTTAGCCGCGTCATTTGGCCCTGCGGAAGTGATGCCGCGCAAAACACAGGCGGATTTCACCATTATCGGCCAACCCAAACCGCGTCTGGATACGCCGGAAAAAATTGATGGCTCAGGCCGCTATGGCATCGACGTGCATTTGCCCGGCATGGTCTATGCCGCGGTGCGGCACAGTCCGGTGTTCAAGGGGACCGTTTCGTCCTTCGATGCCGAGGCCGCAAAACGCTTTAAGGGCGTGATCGACGCCTTCCAGATCACCCCCGATGCCGTGGCCGTGGTTGCCGAGAACACCTGGGCCGCACACCAGGCCGCACGCGCGCTTCCCGTCAGCTTTGCGCCGCCGCCGACACCTGCCTACGATTCCACGCTGGCTACAGCCACCTACCCCAGCCTGTTCGACGCCCCCGACCCGGCGGTGCTGCACGAAGACGAAGGTTTCGCCGCCGCAATGGCCGCATCGGCCAGAACCGTAGAGGCGGTTTATGAAACCCCGCACCTGGCGCACCTCTGCATGGAGCCCATGGGCTGCTCAGCGCTTTACGAGCCGTCGCCAGACAATAAGCCCGAGAATGCCAAAGTCACCGTCTGGTCGCCCAGCCAGTCCATGACCTTCACCAGCCTCAATGCCAGGCGCCTGACGGGGGCGGCCGCCGACAACGTGACGGTGCACGCGACCCTGATGGGCGGCGGCTTCGGCCGGCGTGCCGACATGGACTTCGTGCGCGAGGCCGTCGCCATCGCCATGAAGATTCCGGGCCGCCCCGTCAAACTGACCTGGAGCCGCGAGGAAGACGTCACGCAAGATACCTACCGCCCCGCGACGGCTGCCCGCTTCCGTGCCGGGCTGGACGCATCGGGCGCCATGACCGCACTCGATTTCGTAATTGTTGGCAAGACCGTCAGCTGGGACTTCAACCAGCGCAATAAGGGCATGTTCAATACCAAGCCGCGCGAAGACAAAGGCATGGTCATGCCCATGATCTCCACGCACTACGCCTTCCCCAAGATGCGCCTGGCCATTAACCCGCAGGACAACCCAGTTCCCTCGGGCAACTGGCGCAGTGTCACCATGTCGCACAACGGCTTCTACCAGGAAGCATTCCTGGACGAGGTGGCTGAAGCCACCGGGCAAGATCCGGTAGCGTTCCGGCGCACCCTATTGAAGGACAAGCCCAAACATCTGGCCGTGTTGAACGTCGCTGCGGAAAAAGCAGGCTGGGGCACGCCGCTGACGCCCGACCCCAACGGCGGCCGCCGCGGTCGCGGCATCGCCGCACTCGAAGCGTTCGCTTCCATTGTCGCCCAAGTCGTGGAAGTAACCGTAGCGCCCGACGGCGCGCTGAAAGTGGACCGCGTCATCAGTTGTGTCGATTGCCATACGGCCGTGAATCCCAACATCATCGCAGCCCAGATCGAGGGTTCTGTGATCGACGCACTGTCGGCGGCCCTTTACGGCCAGATCGACGTAAAGAATGGCGCTGTCGTGCAAAGCAACTTCAGTGACTACCGCCTGATGAAAATGTCTGAAGCACCCGTTCTTGAAACCCATGTGATGCCCCAGGGCGGCCATCCCGGCGGCATGGGCGAAGTAGGCGTGCCGGGTGTCGCGCCGGCCTTGGTGAACGCCATTTACGCCGCCACCGGAAAGCGCGTGCGCAAGCTGCCCGTCGCCCCGGCAGGCGTCGTAGCGGTCTGAGTGGCTGCCTGAAGCTTCACGCCAAAAAAAGAGGAGGGATTTTCATCCCTCCTCTGTTTCTCGTCAGGCTTTTGAGTTGATCTAGGCGCGGCGCGCTTCCAATTCTTCCTTGCTCAAGGTCCCTTTCTGGTGCGTCGGCGTGCGCACCGCCAGGAACGCGGCAATCGCCACGCCGACCGTGATCAGCGTCATCTCAAGGGCGAAGTCCTGCGGGTGTTCCCAGAACTCGGTGAACAGATGCCAGCGGCCGGCGATTTCCACTGTGTTCCAGCAGATGATGGCCGTGGGAATGCCGTAACGGATGGCGGTGGTCACCTTCCAGAACTTCATCAGGCGCTGGAACAGGAAGACCGACCAGATCACGTTGATGAAGAAGATGCCGTAGGTGACGGGGTGACGGTCGCCCAGGATGTTCTCGTCATACATGAACAGCAGCACGAGATAGAAGAACCACACGACATAGATCGTCTCCAGCGCCGTGATGGCGGCGAAGTTGCGTTCATTGTTGGGGTTGGGCTTGCCGGTGCGCATGCCCAGGTTGCGCTGGAACCACAGGAAGAAGTTGCACTTCGTTTCCTTGTTCATGGTGAAGTACATCAGCGTCGACATGATGATGCCGATGGACGACATCATCACCAGGTACTCGGCTTTGGTGGCAATCTGGCCCGGCTTTAAGGGGTCCATCAGGTCCGGGACGTTCAGGTAGTTGCCCGACCACACGAACGAAAACTCGATCCAGCCCGTCCACAGCAAGGTGCCGGCCCAGAAGCCCAGCCACGTGGCCGTAACTTCATTGTTGTTCTTCATGCCAATGTACAGGAGCACCGCACCGACGGTGCCCATGGCGAAGGCCGATTGGTAGATGTACTCCTCACCAAAAAAGTTCTCCATCACGATCATTACGGTATGGCCCAAGGCCTGAACCACGAAAACGATCACGAACGCCAGCAAGCCGACGAACGGCGGGCGGTAAAACAATTTCGCCAAGCCGCTTTGCGGTGCGGATGGGGCGGTGATGTCGGTCATTCAAAACTCCTTAATACTCGCCTGGACGGATTGCGGTTTTAAAAGGTGTCCAAGCTTTTCGAACACGAGTGTACCATCATCGGACTCGGCACGAATCTGCAATTATGCGTGAGCGGAAATAAAGAACACCCGCTGAAGTTTTGTTCGAGAGCTGCCCATGGAAACTCACAGGACTTTCGCCTTCTGTACGGACTCGCAAAAAATTCAGAACAGAAGCTGTGTGATTTGTTCTGTGGATGATGGCGGTGGCGGCACGAAACGGTTTTCAGAACGTCGAATCTGTGCGCTGTGCACACACGGAAGGCGGCCCTTCACGATGTATCTGGTTGCCGGTTTAGGTATTGCATTTCAAGGCTGTACGCGGGGGCCGCTGCAATCATATGGACGGCGGTGGCGCCGGCCAATCTCAGAGCTTGAGCTGGCGGGCCGTCAGGTCTTTCAGAATTTCGGCCGTGCCGCCGCCGATCCCGAACGTGTGCGCCTGTTGTACAATCATCTGCAGCCGCGAGCCCGAGTTGTACGCGGCACCCGCTTTGATGTGCAGCGCGCGGTCGGCGCAGAATTGCAGCGTTTCGGTGGCTTCCACTTTCAACAGCGCCAGGTCCGCGATGGGCGGCTTGCCCTGCCCGAACT
>JAEUKM010000198.1 GCA_016793085.1 Rhodospirillaceae bacterium | reverse complement strand
CATACAAAATCCAGTCTAAAATCCATGCGCATGATCAGCGTTTGGACAGATTGATTTATGTCAAACTATGCCTGGAAACAGTGACTTGAGCACGCGCGTGCAAGTTGGCATGCTCGGTCCATCAATGCTTTGTTACCGGGGAGGGTACCAATGAAACTGAAATCTGCGGCGCTGCTGGCCGCATCCATGCTGATGATGTCCGCGAGTGCTGCGTTTGCGCACACGGGCGAGTACACCGCATCTGGTTTCTTGGCCGGATTTTCTCATCCGCTGTTCGGCGCCGATCACGTTCTTGCCATGGTGGCCGTGGGCCTGTGGGCAGGCCTGACGGGCGGCCGCGCGCAAGCGCTGATCCCCGCATCGTTCCTGGCGGCGATGGCCTTGGGCAGCGTCATGGGCGCTGAAGGCTTAGGCCTTCCCGCCGTTGAGCTGGGCATTGCGCTGTCCGTCGTCGCGCTTGGCGCGCTGGTGGCCGTCAATCCCTCGCTGCCCGTGGCGGTGTCCATGGCGCTGGTGGCGGGGTTCGCCGTGTTCCACGGCCATGCCCACGGCGCTGAAATGGCCGAAGGCGTCAACGGCTTCACGTATGGCCTGGGCTTCATCGCCGCCACGGCGCTGTTGCATGGAACAGGCCTTGCGGCCGTCGTGGCGGTGAAGCGCCGCGGGCCTCAGATGATGTTGCGTATCGCAGGCGGGGCCGTGGGTGCGGCCGGCGTCGCGTTGTTGGCCGCTTAACAGGAGGGCGCACACATGAGTTTTGGCAGCACCACCATCCAAGGCAACCTGCGGCCCAAGCTGACGAAGGAAGAGTTGGCCTTCGTGAAGCAGGAATTGGCCGAGCAGCTCGAACGCTACCAGAAGATCGTGCAGGAGCAGGAAGCGCTGACCCCGCAGCGCGAGAAGTGGGTGAAGGAATTCCTGCACCGCATCCAGACGCGCGGCTACCACGTCCATGCCGGCATCAAGCGCGTCATCCCGAAAGAGGAAGTGCGGCCCCGCGACGGCCGCCCGCTGCAGGTGATTTTCTAACGGTTTCTCTCACAGTCCTTGGTTTAAACGCCGCGCCCATCCGGCAGCGGCTTTCAGGAGACGCACAATGGCCCGCCCGCATATCGAACCCTTCGTCGACCGCGATGTCGGTTTCAAGAAACTAAATCTGCCCGGCTTCAAAAAGGGCGTTCACTACAAGATGCTGTCGATGGACAAGGAAACCGGCGCCTGCACCATGACGGTGCAGTACGACGCCGGGTTCAAGCAGCCGCCGGGTTTCAGCTACTCCGAGGTGGAAATCTTCCTGCAGGAAGGCCACCTGATGATCGGCGACAAGCGCTGCGAAAAGGGCACTTACATTTTCGCGCCCGCCGGCACCTCATTGCCCGCCATGTCGACCGATGAAGGCTGCCTGGCCCTGGTGTTCTACAACTTCGGCCCGCCATCGTTCCAGGAGTCGGATGCCGACCACGACAAGGCGGACAAGAGCCAGAAGCGCACCATGGTCGACAGCTACTTCGGCATGGACTGGCAGGTGCCCACGCTGTTCCCGCAGACCGCGCCCGGCTGCCTGCTGAAAATCCTGCACCTCGACCCCAAGACCTTCGCCATGACGTTCCTCTACTGCATGACGCCGGGCTTCTGGCAGGACAACATCAGCTATCACGACGTCGCCGAGGAGGCCTATCACATCTGGGGCACGAGCTGGATGATGCAGTTCGGCGATCTGCCCACGGGCGGCTACTTCTATCGCCCGGCCTACATCAATCATGGCTGCTTCCGCTCGGATTTAGGCATTCTCGCCATCGGGCGCACGGACGGCGATCTGCACAACTACTTCCACCACGATCCGTTCTCGACCCCGGAAGAGAACCACCACCGCGCCGCCGCCAAGCTGGCCCGCATGAAGCCCGCGCTGTATCAGTGGATTCTCACCAACGAGCACAACCACCTGCCGCACGATTTCGAGTACCCGAACGATACGTATGATACCTCGGGGTACGATTCAGGCATTCACATGCACGACGACGGCAGCTCGCACAGCCATAAGTCCAATGGCCCGCACAGCCACCTGAACCAGAAGAAAAAAGCCAAGAAATAAGGCGCAGCCTTATCTCGTGCCTTCAAACGCCCGCTGGTTCAGCGGGCGTTTTTGTTTGCACAGGGTCTTTCATAAAACCCCATCCAAAGCGTGGTGGTTAAGAAGTATGAATCTCGACCGTGCCCTGGCCCTTGGGCAGGCTTTGCCATCGCCGTTCAGGGGGAGAAGGCCGATGCGTGTTGTGTTGATGGCACAAGTGTTGATGGCAGGGCTGGCGTTCAGCGCGGCTGCGCAAGAGGTGAAACAAAACGCTGTCAGTACGGCGGGAGCTCCCACCAAAACCGACGCTGAGCCGGGCTACTGGACCAACCTGTTCGAGAACACCATGCGTTTCACCGTCATGCATCCGGCGGGCAAGCAGGTCATCGACACCTACTACAACCGCGACAAAACTGTGACGACCGACGCGGGCTTCTCGGGTACGTGGCGCACCGAGGGCGAAGCCGGCAAGGAAATGTTCTGTTACGACCTTAGCGCTTTTTCGCAAGAGCCCAAAGTCATCAGCGAATGTTTCCCGTTGCGGCTGATGAACAATCCGCGTATCGGCGCCAAGTGGGGCGGCAAAATGAAGCCCGGCGTGCCGTACCAGGCCATTGTGGTCGCGGGGCGCGAGAAAGATCCGCGCCTGGCCCAAACGAAATAACCGCGCTTATCGCGCGCAAAGAACAACGGCGGCTGGGGGATCTCAGCCGCCGCAATCGTTTGAGGGGTAGGGAAAGCCCGGGGCCGTCGCCCCTGGCCGTTAGCACGCTCAGCCTTTAGGGATGATGCGGTTCAGGAAGGCGCTCCACACGGCCGTCTCGGCAAGCTTCATATCGGCGCCTGTTTCGGTCTCATCGGCCGCCGCAGCCCCTGGGTGCGCGGACGCGTACATCCGGCGTCCGGCCCAGGGCGCCACAGCCGACTCCCCGGAAAGAGGGGGAAGGGAGCCAGCACGGCGAAACGTGGCAGAGGGGTTATCATCGTTTGCCATGCCACCCTGATATCGCCCCGCAATCTATCGGACAAACGAATTATTTGTGTCATTATCATCGAAAATGCCGATAATATATGACGGTTCAAAGACAGGCTTTGAAAACAGAGATTTGATGCCAACGCATGGGGCTTTCCGATGGATATGGATTTGGTGCGCACGTTCCTGGAAGTGGTCGAGACGGGCAGTTTCATCCGTGCGGCCGACTCGCTGCACGTCACGCAGTCGACGGTTTCAGCGCGGGTGAAGGAATTGGAACTGGAGATGAAGCAGTCTCTGTTCGTGCGCCGCAAATCGGGTGTGACGCTGACGCCCGCCGGCAAGCGCTTCCAGCCTCATGCCCAGACCATGATGCACGTGCTGCGCCAGGCGCGGCAGGACGTGGCCCTGCCGCCCGACTTGCGCGCCATTATCAACATCGGCGGGCAGTTCAGCTTGTGGCAGCGCATCGTTTTGTCGTGGATGGCCGATTACCGCGCGGCCTACCCGGAAGTGGCCGTGCGCGCCGAGGCGGGCACGCCGGAATCCCTAATGAACCACCTGGCCGATGGGCTGCTCGATTTCGTCGTCATGTACAGCCCCGAGGCGCGACCGGGTTTTCAGATCGAGAAGCTGATGGAAGAAACACTCGTCATGGCCGCGAGCCGCCCCGACCACCGCGGGCCCGCCGATGCGGACTACGTATTCGTCGACTGGGGCCGCGACTTCGCCGCCTGGCACTCTGACCAGTTCCCGGATTTCGGCGCACCGGGCCTGCACGTCAGCCTGGGCGCACTGGGGATGAGTTATAGCCTCTCGCGCGGCGGGGCGGGGTATTTCCCGCGGCGTCTGGTGGCCGCCGACGTGGCGGCAGGCAAGCTACACCTGATCCCCGGCATGCCCGAATTCCTGCGTCCGGCGCATGTCATCTATCCCAGCGACTCCGGCAATGAAGCGGCCGCGCACGCACTTGAATCGCTGCGCAACGCCGTGAGGCACGATCTGGCCGCCGCCGAGAACGGCCGTATCGCCGCCATGCCCTACGGCGGGCGGCGCGGCAAAATCAGGTAAGGTCTTTCTCTGCCAGATCTTTTTCCGTGAGCCGGTACTTCAGCATGATCAGCAAGGACAGCACGGCAAACACCACCGGCATGCCGATGTACGTCAGGCTGATGCCTGCCAGCGTTTCATCGCTTTGGGTGGTGAAGCCCGTGGTGCTTTCCTGATAGCCGAAATAACCAAGCGCCAGGCCCGCCAGCAGCGCCCCAAACGCAAAGGCGGTCTTGTCCATGGCCGACCATAAACCGGCGTAGACGCCTTCGCGGTTCAGTCCGCTGATCTTGGCGTCCAGCGCGATCGCATCCAACAGCATCGAGAACGCCATCAGGCTGAAGCCGCAGTTGAAAGCCCCCAGCGCCACGGCAAATAAATAAACACCCCACATCTGGCCTTCGCGCACCAGGCCGAACAGCAGGAAGGTGGCGATGAAGCAGATGATGGATAAAATGAACACGGCCTTCTTGCCGATGCGGCGCGACAGCATCGTCCACAGGGGCGGCGTGACCACCACCACCACCGACAGCACCAGCAACACTTCGCTCAGTTGAACCAGGCCGATGTTGAGGCGGTAATGCATGTACATGGCGATGGTGGCATAGGCCCCGGCGCTGCCCACCAGCTGTGCGAAGTTGGCCGCCACCAGGATCAGGAACGGCGTGTTGCGCGCCGCGAGCTTCACCTGCTCTTTCAGCGGCACGAGCGCCTCGACGCGCGCAGGTTTCGGCACCGACGCGGTACCGAAGAAGGTGGTGATCATCGTTGCAAAGCACACGCCCGCCAGCACCAGGGCCATGAGACTGTAGCCAGCCGCACCCCCGCCGCCGGCGCTGACCAGATAGAACGGCATGGCGTTGCCCGCAATCAGGCCCAAGCCCAGCCCCATCTGCCGCCAGCTCATCACCACCGTGCGTTCGTGCATGGTGCCGGACATCTCCGAGCCCAGCGTCAGGTACGGCACCGAATAGATGCTGAAGGCGGTGGAGGCGATCAGGTAAATCGCGCCTACGTAGATGCCTTTCACGGCGCCCGAGCTTAAGTCGGGCACGTTGAACAGCAGAATGAATGTGAGGCCGCAGAGGATGGAGCCCACAAGCAAAAATGGCCGCCTGCGCCCCCAGCGGCTTTGGGTGCGGTCCGAGAGCAGACCCATCAAGGGGTCGCACACCACCACCCACAGCTTGGGCAGGAAGATGGCCGCTCCCGCCACGGCGGGCGGCACGCCCACCACGCTCAGCATGAACGGCAGCAGGATCAGCGCCGGGACATCGCGGAACACCTGACCGCCGATCCAGCCTGTGCCGTAGGCGGCGTAAACGCCAGTCGAGAGTTTCCCCGATGCGGCGGTTTGGTCTGACATACGGCTCCCCACGGCTTCCCCCGTGTGGTTATAGCCGCAGGCCCCACCCGGCACAGCCTGAACTTGGCGGCCTTATGCCGTCTAACCGAATGGCGGCAAACGAAAACGCCCGGCTTGAAGGCCGGGCGTTTCCCTCGTTCGCGTTGTCCGTCCGGTCTGGCCGCGGCGCCGCTGTTATAAGCAGCTCGTCCGAGACCGGGCGTCAACGAAAAGGATTACTTCTTGGCCAGCAGCGTCTTGGCCTCGGCCTCGTCGATGGTGACGATTTTTTCGATCATGCATACGCTGCCCACGGGACCGATCACCCGCAAGGGGTCCGACGTGCACAGCTGATTGGTGGAGGTGGAATGGGCAAAACCGCCTTCCAGCTTCAGGCCCGAGCATTTGTTGATCAGGTCGATGCGCCTGTAGTTGTCCTTGCCCTTCATCTTCACCAGGATCGTCTTGTTGTCGATTACCGGCGTCTGGTCGATCTCGATGAGGCGCAGGCACTGCTGCGTATCGCCGACTTTGTCGCCTTCAGCCCTGACGGTTGCCGCGGCCAGAACGCCGCAGGCCAGCGCGACGAAGGCGGCCGTGAGATAGCGGGTAAGATGCGCGGTCATGGGGGTCTCCCTCTCATTGTGTCCGGTTCAGACATGCTAAGGCCTACAGGCAAGGCATGGCCAGCCTTGGGCGCGATTGGGGCAAAATCGTGATTTTATATGCGGCCCCTCAACTTAAGCCCTGGAATCGGGCTTTGGCCGGGCTTTGGCGGGACGGTTGCGGGCACGGAACGGCTTTTACGGCGTGCCTGGGGCCCCGCCAACGCGCGAGACTCGGGGGCGGTTGCGGCGCATTATGAAACAGGGCCATTCATTTCTACGCGTTGACCACGGTGCGTTCGGCTCTATTTTCCCGCCCCTGTTTTTGACCATACCTTTTGTTCATCGAGGGGAACTCATGAAGCGCTTTTTTACCGTCGGCTTGTTGCTGACCACATCTTTATCCGCGGCGGGCTTTGCCACTGCCGGTGCGGGCACATCGCCTGCGGACAACGCCGGCAACATCACCGAACTGTTCGATCCGGCTGCCGTGGCCCGCAGCGTCTGTGGTGTCGCGCAGGGCGATCCTGAGAAGAACGCCTTTATTCAACTGGCCGCCGCCACTGCCGCCACCGCGCCGATGCCTGCCGCGCGTCCGCCGCTGTGGCAGGGCTTAGGGACGCTCAGCTTCAAGATCACCACCACGAAGCCCGAAGCGCAGGCGTACTTCGACCAGGGTCTGCGCCTGGCCTATGCCTTCAACCACGCCGAAGCCATCCGCGCCTTCAAGGCGGGCCAGGAGATCGACCCCGGTTGCGCCTTGTGCTTCTGGGGCGAGGCCTTGGCCTTGGGCCCCAACATCAACATGGCCATGCCCTACGACGTGAACGAGAAGGCGCTGGCGGTGCTGAAGAAAGCGCAAAGTCTGAAAGCCAAGGTGAGCGCCAAGGAGCAAGCGCTGATCGACGCCCTGGCCGCGCGGTATTCCACCGACCCCAAGGCGACGCGCAAACAGCTCGATCAGGCCTTCGCGGCAGCCATGATGAGCGTGCACCGCGCGTTCCCCGACGATCCGGAAGTGGCGGCCATCGCCATCGAAGCGGCCATGGACGTCGCGCCCTGGGATTACTGGCAGCCCGGCGGCCGCGAGCCCACGGTTGCGATGAAGGATGCCTATCCGCTGATGGAAAAGCTTTTGGCGGCACACCCCAACCATCCGGGGGCCATACATTATTATATTCACATCATGGAGCAGTCGGCCTGGCCCGAGAAAGCCGTGCCGCCGTCGGACCGGCTGGCCGCCCTCATGCCCAGCGCCGGGCATATCGTTCACATGCCCTCGCATATTTATTTCCGTGTCGGGCGCTACAAGGACGCGCTTGATTCGAATATCGCCGCGGTGAAGGCCGACGAGGCGTTCTTCGCGCAGGCCGAATCAGACCCCGTCTACAAGTCGGGCTACTATCCGCACAACATCCACTTCGCGCTGGAATCGGCGGCCATGGCGGGCGACGGCCCCACCACCATCGCCATGGCGGAAAAGTTGAGCGGCGTGATCCCGCCTGAGGCCTTGCGCGCCGTACCCTTGGCCCAGCCCATCGCCGTGGCCGCGCCGCTCGCACACTTACGCTTCTCGGAGCCCAAGGTGATCCTGAACATCTCCGATTTCGGCAGCGATGTACCGTACATGCAAGGGCTGTGGCGCTACGTGCGCGGCTCGGCCCATGCGCTGAACGGCGATGTGAAGGCCGCGACTGCCGAACTGGACGCGCTGGTGACGTTGCAAGCCAAGGAAGACTTTTCCGCAGTTGAGGATGCCGCCATTCCCGCCAAGGCCATTTTGGCCGTGGCCGAGGATGTGCTGCGTGCCCGCATCGCCGGGGCAAAAGGCGACTGGTCCGCAGCTGTGACGGCGCTGGAAGAAGCGGTGAAGGGCCAGGATGCGCTGCCTTACACCGAGCCTGCGTACTGGTACTACCCGGCGCGCCAATCGCTGGGTGTGGCGCTGTTGAAGGCGGGCCGCGCCAAGGACGCGGTGGAGGTGTTGCGCCGCAGCCTGATGGACGCGCCCAACAACGGCTGGGCCCTGTACGCCTTGAAAGAAGCCGCCGGCCAAGCGGGCGATGCGGCGGGTGCGGCGGAGTATTCCAAATTGTTCGAGAAGGCCTGGGTGGGGGCCACACCCCCGGCGCTCAACCGCATCTAAATAAATCTCAGTATAAAAGGCCGCATCTTCGGGTGCGGTCTTTTTGCGTTAGGCTTGCGTTTTCAAGGAGGCGGCAATCGCCTGGGCCTTGCCCGTAATGCCGCCGGCGGTTTTCACCAGCGTCGATCCGGGCACCAGGGCGGCCATGTCTGCGGCAGCCTTTTTCAAATGCGCGGGCTCCGTGTCGGCCTCCAGCACCAGCACGGGTTTCCTGATCAGCGGCAGGCGTTTGGAGGGTTCGTACTCAAAGGCGGCGCGGTAGGCCTTGTGGTACGTCGTCAGGCCCTTCAGCACATCGACAGTGTGGGCGTGCAGTTGCTCGGCGCTGGGCATGACGCGCGTGTTGGTATGCGCCGGATCGCGCAGGAAATATGGGAAGTGAAACACCTGATCGCGCACGAAGTTGAAGGCCCACAGTAAGTGTTGGCCCATCTCGTCGGGTTCAACGGCGGGCGCGTAGTGTTCCAAAATCTGGCGTCGCAAATCGGGTTCGTATTCCACGATACCGTCGAAGATGACCGAGGCGACACGGTCGGGCGCGATGATGGCAAGCTCTGCCGCCGTGCGGCAGCCGGTATGCGCGCCGTAAATATGCGCCCGGTCGATCTTCAAGGCATCCAGTACGCGCCGCACGCTGTCGGCATAGTAGGCGATGTCCGGGTGATCGGGTGCGGGTGCGGCAGAATCGCCGTTGCCCAGCGTGTCGGGCGCGATCAACGTGCGCGTCAGGCCTGCGCCGCGCAGTGCATGCATGAACGGCTCCAGCCCGCGCGCCGAGGCGGGCGAAGGATGCATCAGGACCAGGGGCAGGGTTTGCGCGGCCCCGGCCATCTCCCGCGCGGCCATCTCCCGCACATGCACCAGGCCTTCTTGCAGGCGCACAAAGCGCCGGTCGATCAGGTACGGCTCGCTCAAGCTTGCGTCAGTCATCGGCGCCACAGCACATTCCGGTCATATCGATCATCGCACTTTTTACACGGTTGGGCTTATAATTGTTGGGCCGGATGCCGTTTCGGCCAGGTTTGAACCGTGCTGCAGATCATCCATCCCCGCTGCCAGGCTTTCCTCGATCATTGGCGCGCCTTGCCGCGCCGCGCTGGCGCTGTGCTGCCCCACACCAATGATTACCTCGACAAGGCCCCGGCCACATTCATGGCCAGCGTCTTCATCCACGAGCTGATCGACGACCGGTTGATGGTCCGCTTCATGGGCTCGGACCTGGTGCAGCGCTGGCAGCGCGACGACACGGGCCGCGAGTTCGCGGGCAGCATGCCGCTGTCCGCCCGTCAGCGCGTGGCGGGCATCGCCAAAACACTGATCATGCATCCTTGCGGCATGGTGCAGCACGGCGTAATGGGCACCTCGGCCGGGCGCGAAGCCACCTTTGAAGGCGTGCTGCTGCCGCTGGCGGTCGATGCGGACGCGCCGCCGCGCATTGTGGTGTTCAGTGCGGTGCTGGACAATCTTGCGCGTCAGGAGCACAGCCACACCATCGCCTCGGCCGGCCAGCGCGATTGGATCGATTTAGGCGCAGGCGTGCCGGCCGAGCCCATGCCCCTGCCGCTTTAAAAATTTCCGCGCTAAGGCTTTCCGGTTACATCAATCGTGTGAAACGGAATCTGCTCTTCCGTCGCGCTATAGCCCGTTACGCGTTTGGCGACACCGTCGAAGTAGGGCGTCTGCCACAGAATAATGCCGGGCGGATTGTCGCGTTCATGTGCCAGGACTTTCTGCGTGCGCGCGCGGCGGTCCTCAGGTGTCGTCGCGGCGCGC
>JAEUKM010000157.1 GCA_016793085.1 Rhodospirillaceae bacterium | reverse complement strand
CGAAGGCCATGATCACGATCAGCTTCTTTGAAGACATCGACGGCGAGCCCACCGACACCCCCGCCAACCGGGCCGCACTGGCCCGGCATCAGGCCCGCATGGGCGGCGAACTGGGCGCGCCCGGCGCCGCGTACTACCGGCCCGATGCGGCCCTTCTGACCGACCCGCAACAGACCCCGCGCCCCGATGAACGCGCCGACACGCCGCACCTGCAACTGCGCTTGCTGGAGCTGGCGGCGTAACTTGGCGGTTTTAATTTTTTAACAAAATCACAGAGTCGATAAAATTCCCGTCACGCAGATTTGCAATCTCGCCGGTGGGTATTATATTTGAGTCTGCTTATGGCGTGTGCTGCGTGCGCTATATGGACGGCTGCATAACGGAGGTAAGCTACATCTTCGTTAAGGAGGCCCTCTATGTCGGGTCAGTCTGCTCACGCGCACAACAACGGCTCTACGCTCCGTCAATTCCTTGATAGCGAATCCTTAGGCGGCCTTGTCTTGATGGCCGTCGCGATTCTGGCGTTGGCTATCGCCAATTCAAGTCTTGCGCCTGCTTATTTCAATGCTCTCGCAGTCTCAGCCGGGCCCTTAAGCGTACAACACTGGATCAACGACGCATTGATGGCGTTGTTCTTCCTGATGGTTGGGCTTGAGATCAAACGGGAGATCGTCGTTGGAGAGTTGTCAAGCCGAGAGAGTATGGCGCTTCCAGCGGCAGCCGCCATCGGTGGCATGGCGGCACCGGCAGCGGTTTTCCTGTTGTTCAACACCGGACGGCCCGACACGCTGCCGGGTTGGGCAATTCCGGCAGCCACAGACATTGCATTTGCGCTGGGCGTGATGTCGTTGCTGGGCCCTCGGGTTCCGGCATCGCTTAAAGTGTTTTTGACGGCCCTGGCCATTATCGACGATCTGGGCGCGGTTCTGATCATTGCGCTGTTTTACAGCGATACGCCGTCATTGGATGCGCTGACGGGCGCAGGGCTGGTCATGCTGGCGCTGATCCTTCTCAATCGGCGCGGAGTCAAGGTGTTATGGCCCTACTTGATTTTAGGGGCCCTATTGTGGGGCCTGGTCTTGCGCTCGGGCCTGCATGCCACGCTGGCGGGTGTGCTTTTGGCTTTTACTGTTCCCCTTACGGCGGGCGAAAGCACGCCGGACGCCGTATCTCCGCTGGAGCGCCTGGAACGCGCGCTGCATAAACCTGTCGCTTTTCTGGTCGTACCGATTTTCGGTTTCGCCAACGCCGGCGTGTCCGTCACGGGCCTGTCCCTCGATGCGCTGCTGAACCCGCTAACTCTGGGCATCGCTGCGGCACTGGTGTTCGGCAAGTTGATCGGCGTGACGCTGGCGGTTTCTATCGTAGTGCGTGCGGGCTGGGCCGTGCTGCCAACCGAGGCCGTGGGACGGCAGATTGTGGGCACCGCGCTATTGTGCGGCATTGGCTTCACCATGAGCCTGTTTGTCGCACAATTGGCCTTCGACGACGTGACCCTTCAGAACCAAGCCAAGTTGGGCATTCTGATCGGCTCGGTCATCGCCGGGCTAGCAGGCTACGTGGTGCTATGCGCCGGCCCTATCGCGCGCCGTTCGGCATAGCCAAGTGTTGAAATCCTGCACGCGGCCACCGCAGCTTGCATAAGCTTACATAATACTGTTGGGCAAAACCTCGCCGCACGCTCTTATGAAGGCGCGCCAATAACCTAAATAAGAACACTCAGACACACCGCATGACTTGAGGGGACGACTGCCATGGCGCCGGGACCGACGCACACGACAGCGCCGCCCTCACGCCCACCCCCACCGGGTTCGCCTTCGCCATTCTCCTTATGCCCATCCTGTTCGGGGCGGTGCATCTGGTGGTGTTTGCCACGTTCCTGTTTCTGACGTTTGTGTCTTAGGGACACGTCTACTTGGGAGTCGTACTATTGTGTCGTTTTCTTTGGCGCAGCCCAATACGGCACGTATTTCGCGCCTCTACCACCCTGACTTTCTGTCGCTGAAACAATTCTGCCCGCCTTTATAGCTTCAGATATTACCCCTGAGACAGCTTGATACTCCTCAGGTGGCAAAGAGAACCTCTCGCGTAGAGAGGCATTGGTCATAAAGTCACGCTTCATCCATTTTAAAACACAATGGAAGAAACAAGCGCGCTGTTTGTCTTGCTTCGTCATGGCGGAAAAAGATCGTGGGCCGAACAGAACAACCTTCATGGAGTTCTCTGAGGATATGAACTCAGGGGCCGGCAATCCCCGCTGCTCCACTTCGATCATAGTTTTATCCAACCCGCCACCGCGTTCCTCACACAGTCCGAGCGCGCGCATGCTAGAAGCTAGCTTCTCGTTACGAGAGCGCCGTTCATCTAACAACCGATCAGTATCAATCAGAGAGCTGCCAGGGTTTGTCACCTCTATCCTACTAGCGTAAATCTCCAAAGTAGGAGCTGCACCAGTGATGGTAAAATCTTGATGAATTAGAGCATTTGCAAGAATTTCGCGGATTGCGATTTCCGGATATTGCGGCGTCAGTTTGCGAACCCCACTCACATAGGTCTCTTCATGGCCTATATGGTCCATTGTGTACTTGACCATACCCGAAAATCCGACCGCATATCCCCTTGAGCCTTGTTGTTCGCGGTCAGATTTTTGTTTGTCGTTACCAGTGTATCTTACAATCCGAATTGCCTTACTAGCTATGGAAGGGAACTTACCGATGTTCTTCGCAAAAAGAATTGCGCCAAGGTTGGTAATATCAAAACCACCTTCCATGTTGTCAGCAAGAAATCCAAGGCCAATAAATCTCCTAATTATTTCATCATTGTTTCCTGGGCGAGTCTCCCCGGACAACTCGTAGTACTGATCAAAGTCCAAAAGCGTGAAAGCATCTTCCGCTGTCTGGTTAGCTAAAGCGGTGGCATGCTCGAATTTCCTGCGACCTGTGGCAAGCCACAGAGCTCTTTCCCTGTCTGGGAATTCCGCAAGTCTACGCTTGTTCTGCCCTACCCGAATAAATTCAACCCCTCCGAAGCGGACCGGGCGATCATAGGAAGGCTCAATACAGATAATCCCGAAATCAAGACCATCGCATGTGAAATCGACCAGTTCCATTGTCAGGCGTGGTTCAATCGAATGAGACAGCCAGTTCTCAAAGTTCTCGCCGCCTTTCATCAACTGCTTCAGCTTAACGGAGGTTCCCACCCTTGCCTTAGTTCCGTCCTCAATGCCCAAAACATAGAAAGCCCGGTCACGATCAGCCAGCATCGCGCCATTAGCTAGGGCGGAAATATATTCGGCGATCTCAGTAGGATTTGAGTTATTAGCTTTAAACTCGAGCCATTCATTTTCGACAGGTTGCTGCAAAAGCCTGTCCAAAAGTGCACAAGGGTTGTTAATTCCCATAATTCCTCGCCAAGTTTTTTATCCCCCCTTTATCAGGAACTGCCCGATCAGAGAGGCTGAAAATTAAATTTATCAATATTTTCCAATATCTTATACACTATCACATTCATCCCCCAAATGAGGATCATAAGGTTATTTTAAGTATCTCGTTAGAACAAAATAAGAACAAATGACTTGGGAAGGAGGCATGCGTCTCATAAAATCTAATTGCACTTGCATGCGTTGAACACATTTATCCGTCATGCCGAACCTGATGACTTCCAACGTCAATCTGCCGATTTACACGCGCCCCGACGCGGCCAGCCTGCCGCCGGCCGCGTTCAAGCTGTCCAGCGAGTTCGAGCCCGCCGGCGACCAGCCCGCCGCCATCGAGGCCCTGGTGCAGGGCTTGAAGGGGAAAGAGCGCGACCAGGTGCTCTTGGGCGTCACCGGCTCGGGCAAGACCTTCACCATGGCCCAGGTGATCGCGCGCACGGGCCGGCCAGCGTTGATTCTGGCCCCCAACAAAACCCTGGCCGCGCAGTTGTACGGCGAGATGCGGGCCTTCTTCCCCGACAACGCGGTGGAATACTTCGTTTCCTATTACGATTACTACCAGCCCGAGGCCTACGTGCCGCGCACGGACACGTACATCGAGAAGGACAGCAGCATCAACGAACAGATCGACCGCATGCGCCACTCGGCGACGCGGGCGATCCTGGAGCGGCGCGACGTCATCATCGTGGCGTCGGTGTCGTGCTTATACGGCCTGGGTTCGGTCGAATCCTATTCGCGCATGGCCTTCACCATCAAAGAAGCCACCGCCATGCCGCGCAGCGAGATTTTAAAGCAGCTTGTGGCCCTGCAATACACCCGCAACGACCTGGATTTCGCGCGGGGCGCTTTCAGAGTCCGCGGCGACGTCATCGAGATATTCCCGGCGCACTACGAGGACCGCGCCTGGCGCATCTCCATGTTCGGCGACGATATCGAAACCATCACCGAGTTCGACCCGCTGACCGGCGAAAAGACGGCGAGCCTGCAGGAAATCACCATCTACCCCAACAGCCACTACGTGACGCCGCGCCCGGCCCTGTCGCAGGCCATCAAGGATATCAAGATCGAGCTGAAGCAGCGCCTGGCCGAGTACCACGCGAACGGCAAGCTGTTGGAAGCGCAGCGCATCGAGCAGCGCACCATGTTCGACCTGGAAATGCTGGAAGCCACCGGGCACTGCAAGGGCATCGAGAACTATTCGCGCTACCTGACCGGGCGCAAGGCGGGTGAGCCGCCGCCGACATTGTTTGAGTACCTGCCGCCCGATGCCCTGCTGTTCGTGGATGAAAGCCACGTGGCCGTGCCGCAGATCGGCGGCATGTTCAAGGGCGACTTCGCGCGCAAGTTCACGCTGTCGGAATTCGGTTTCCGGCTGCCAAGCTGTGTGGACAACCGCCCGCTGAAATTCGAGGAATGGGAGCGCATGCGCCCCGACACCGTGTTCGTCTCGGCGACGCCGGGCGACTGGGAACTGGAACGCACGGGCGGGTCGTTCGTCGAGCAGGTCATCCGGCCCACAGGGCTGATCGACCCCAACTGCATCGTGCGCCCGGCCTCGAGCCAGGTGGACGACCTTCTGGCCGAGTGCAAGGCGGTCGCCGCCAAGGGCATGCGCGTGCTGGTCACCACGCTGACCAAGCGCATGGCCGAGGATTTGACCGAGTACCTGCACGAGAACGGCTTGCGCGTGCGTTACATGCACTCGGACATCGAAACACTCGAACGCATCGAGATCATCCGGGATTTGCGACTGGGCGCCTTCGACGTGTTGATCGGCATCAACCTGCTGCGCGAGGGCCTGGACATCCCCGAGTGCGGACTGGTGGCCATTCTGGACGCAGATAAAGAGGGGTTCCTGCGCTCGCATCGCTCGCTCGTGCAAACCATCGGCCGTGCCGCGCGCAACGTGGAAGGCCGCGTGATCCTGTACGCCGACCACATGACGGGTTCGCTGGAGTCCGCCATTCGCGAAACCAACCGCCGCCGCGAGAAGCAAACCGCCTACAACACCGCGCACAACATCACGCCCGCCAGCGTGCGCAAGAAGATCGCCGATGTGCTGGATACCGTGTACGAGCAGGACTACGTGACGGTCGACACCGGCCTCGCGGAAGAAGCGCACCTGATCGGGCACAATCTGCGCGCGACTTTGGATGCGCTGGAAAAGAAGATGAAGGCCGCCGCCGCCGATCTGGAGTTCGAGGAAGCCGCGCGTCTGCGCGACGAGATCAAACGCCTGGAGCGCATGGAGCTGGAATACGGCGGCGAAGCCGACGCACCGACCGAGAAAGCGGAAGCCGCTGCTTCGATGGAGAAAAACAGCGCGCCGCTGGAAGAATCGTTTCCCGCCGCCGCCAAACCGGGCTCGAAAGCGCCGGGTTCAAAAGTTCCAGGACGGCGCACGGCCCCCGCCCCCGGCCAACTGGCCGATGGGCTTGCCGGCAAGCGCCGCAGTTCCGCGCCTAGGCCTAGCAAGCGGCGCAAGGGGCCTTAACCCAGGCTGGTCCGTAGTAAAGGACGTAAACCCATGCAACAAATCTCGCTGATTACATTGGGCGTCGCGGATGCCGCGCGCTCGCGGCGCTTTTATGCCGAGGGCTTCGGCTGGACGCCGGTGTTTGAAATGGAAGACATCGCCTTTTATCAGATGAACGGCCTGGTCTTCGGCACGTGGCTGAAAAAGAACCTGGAAGACGACATGCGCCGTCCCAACCCCGCGCCCTACGGCGCCTACGCGCTGGCGCACAATGTCAGGACCAAGGCCGAGGTGGACCCCTTGATCGCGCGGCTGGTGAAAGCAGGCGGGCAACTTTTGCGCCCCGCCGACGAGCCGCCCCACGGCGGCTACCGCGGCTACGTCGCCGACCCGGACGGCCACGCCTGGGAAATCGCCTGGAACACGGCCTGGACCATCAGCCCCGAAGGGCACGTGACGTTTAAACTCTAGGAATTGGGTCAAAACGCGCCCGGAATGATCGCTTTAGCGCCCTTTTCCCGTAGGTAGCCTGTCCCGATTCGGGTAAAACCAGGGCGGGAAAACGGGGGATCCGCGTGAGATCGTTCCGTATTTTGGGGGCCGGCCTACTTCTTGCCTGCCTGAACTGGGGCGCACCGCCCGCGCAGGCCAACATCCTGCGCGAGGGCGCTGTATTTTCCAGTACGCAGGCTGGGTCCCATTCATTCCTGCGCTTCGTCAACACCGGCGCACGCGCGGGCACGGTGACACTCACACTGTTCAACGCCACCAACGGTGCCGCCCTCGCACAGTGGACCAGCCCCAGCATTCCAGCGGGTGCGACTACGCAATACCCCATCACAACCATCGAGAACGGGGCCACCGCCACGTTCGCCAAACCGAACTATTATTCCATCATCGTCTATCCAGGCATCACGGGCTATTTCCAGCACGTGCTGTACCGGCCCGCCGACGGCACGTTGACCAACTTGAGCACCTGCAACACCGCCGGCACAGCCGACGCTCGCCAGATCAACAGTGTGCACAGCACGATCCTGGATTTCGGGTTCCCAAGCTCGGTCGTGGTCAACAATACGGGCGCGAACGCCGCTACCGTTCGTCTGGGCGTGTTCGACGCCACCACCGGTGCGCGGCTGGGCACCTACACCACGCCGTCCGTCGCCGGCGGCGGCCACGCCATGATCAGCGTATCGGCCATTCAGGAGTCCGCGGGCATCACGCCCTCGTCTTCGCAGTATCACTATGTCATCAAGGCCGAAGGTGTTTTCAACGGCTACCTGCAACACCTGGTCAACAACAAGTCGAGCGGCGTGATCACCGACATGACGACAGTCTGCCCACTGACGCGCGAAGCCGCCCGGCAGCCGCCGCCCACGCTGAAGCAAGGCGCGGTGTTCTCAACAGGGCAAGCCGCGTCGCGCTCGTACTTACGCTTCACCAACACCGGCAGCGCCGCGGGCACGGTCAGCGTCACTCTGGCCAATGGCGAAACGGGCCAGACCTACGCAAGCTGGACCAGCCCCAGCATTCCGGCTAACGCCTCGGCGCAGTACTTCATCTCGGAGTTGGAGGCGGGTGCTGCGCCCAACGCGGTCAAGCCCGGCACTTACAGCATGACCATCAGCGGCAGCATGAGCGGCTATTTCCAGCATGTGCTGTGGCGGCCAGCCGACGGCACGCTGACTAATTTAAGCACTTGCGGTTCCGGGATCACCACGAACGGCGGGCGACTTATCAACGTGCACTCCACATTGCTGGATGATGGGTACCCCAGCTCAGTCGTTGTGGTAAACACCGGCGCTACGGCAATGACGGTGCAGCTGGGCGTTTTCGACGCGACCACGGGCGAACGCCTGGGGGCCTACACGACTCCGGCCATTGCCGCCAACAGCCAGCAGATCATCCCCATCGCGGCGATTCAAACCGGCGCGGGCGTTACCCCCACCTCGGCGCAGTTCCACTACGTCATCAAGGCTGAAAGCGGCCTCACCGGCTACTTGCAACATCTGGTCAACAACAAATCCACCGGCGTGATCACCGACATGACCACGGTATGCAGGCTGCCCGCGACGGAAGGCCCTATGACGTACACATACACCGAACTGTCGCAGCGGCTGACCCTTAGTTCCACCGCCAACGCCTTCCTGGCGCGGCTGGATTTGACCGGTGACGGCTTGGACGACCTCATCGTCAGCGGCGAGAATCCGAACAACCTGAACAAGGATTCCATCCTGGCGTTGCGCAGCAACGGCGACGGCACGTTCACCGATATTTCGGCGACGATCTTTCAGGGAACGCCCAGGGCGTCCAAGCCCATCGGACTGACCGGCGATTACAACGGCGACGGGCGCGAGGACATCGCCGTGTTCGACGCCGGCAACCAGGAACTGGGCCAGGACCCTGCGGGCGGTTTCTACGGCGGAACGCCCACCCTGCTGCTCAGCAACGCCGACGGCACGTATGCGGTTCTGAACACGCTGGCGAACCTAGTGCAGGCTTACCGGGGTGCGCCCGAGCTTCACGGCAAGTCGGGCGCCGTGGGCGACATCGACGGCGACGGCGACCTGGATATGTATTTTGAGGCCGGAGGCGGCTACAGCCTGATCAACAATAACCCGAACAACTATCTGATCGGCCATTTCTACATCAATGACGGCCGGGGCAACTTCACAATCAACTACAACGACCGGCTGAAAACATCCGTGTTGCAATGCGCATGCAACGGTAACTTCTCGTGGCGCTATTCCCACCACCTGCTGACGGACATGAACAATGACAGCTTCCCCGACCTGGTGATGGGCCGCCTGAAGCGCATCAACAACAACCAGGACGAATTGAAGAACAAGGTGATCCTCAACGACGGGCACGGCTACTTCCCCGAGGCCAACAAGGTCGACCTGCCGGGGGTGACGTTCAACAACGATTACACTCAGATCGGCGCGCTGCTCGCCGAAGACCTGGACGGCGATGGGCGCAAGGACCTGATTTTGGAGCACGAACGCGGCGGCAGTTCCAACCCCGACAACGGCAATACCGGGCGCTACCTGCAGGTTCTGATGAACACCGTGCAAGGCTGGACCGACGCCAGCCAGACGGCCATCGGCGATCAGACGGCCATGCTTGCGGTCGAGCTGGCGCCTTACGGCAAGCTGTTTCCGCGCCCCGACCCCATGCTGTTCGAGGACATGAACAACGACGGAAGGCCCGACATCGTCATGGCTGGGTCGAACACGCCCATGTCATCGGCGGCGGCGTTCGTGCACCTGCAGCGCAGCGGCGCGCGGTTCACGCCGCAGGACCCTGAGTTGATCGCCAAGGGCCGCACCTTCGTGGGGCAATACGCCTACCCCATCGACCTCGACGGCAACGGCGTGATGGACATGGTGGCGTTCACGCTGCTGCCGGGTGCCGACGGTACCTACAACACCGGCGACGAGGTCAGCCAGCTTATCGCGACGATGGTTACGCTGCCGCAGTAGGAACAGCGGTGGCATCCCGCCGTTCCAGGCGGCGGTAGGTGATGACGCTGACGGGGATGCTGGCCAGATAGATGAAGCCGACACCCGCAAGTGTGGCCCACGGGTCCGTCACCAGGAAGGCGGCGATGACGCCCACCAGCAGCATCAGGAACAGCACGGCCTGCGGCTTGATGCGGATGTTCTTGAGTGAGTACGTCGGCACGCGGCTGACCATCAGCGAGGCCGAGACGATCAGGAAGCCGCCCACCAGGAACGGACTGTTGAAGGTGATGATATCGGTTTCCAGCGACAGGATCAGCGGCAGAATAGCGATGCCCGCCCCCGCCGGCGCCGGCACGCCGGTGAAATAGCTGTGCGCCCAGGGCGGCAGGTCGGGCTGGCCGATCATGGTGTTGAAGCGCGCAAGGCGCAGCACGCAGCACACCGCATGAAGCAGGCACAAGGCCCAGCCCAGGCGGCCCGCGTCCTGCATCGCCCACAGATACACCAGCATGGCGGGCACGACGCCGAAGTTGATGGCATCGGCCAGGCTGTCCAACTCCGCGCCGAACTTGCTGGTGCCGCGCAACATGCGCGCCACCCGGCCGTCGATGCCGTCACAGATGATGGCGAACACCAGGGCCAGCACCGCCTTGTCCCACTGCGCGCTCAAGCCATACCTGATCGCGGTCAAGCCCGCGCACATCGCCAGCAGCGTGATCATGTTGGGCAGGATGCGGTTGAACGACAGCGACTTGAAACGCTTCTCCACCGCCCCACCGACGCGGCTCAGCCCCCGGGCCCGTTCATCATGAGGGCCGTTGGACCGCTCGGAGTGCGGCGCGTCGTCGGGCGCCATGGCTAGCGGGCCTCGCCGTCACGCGCGGCTTCAGAGGATGCCACATCGGCCAGCACGGTCTCACCGGCCACGGCCTTCTGGCCGAGGGCCACCAGCGGATGCACGCCCTTGGGCAGGTACACATCCACGCGGCTGCCGAAACGGATCATGCCGAAGCGCTGGCCGGTCAATAACGGCTGGTCCTTGCGCACGTCGCATCGGATGCGCCGCGCGACCAGCCCTGCGATCTGCACCACGGCGAAATCCTTGCCGTCATTGGTGCGGATGTGCAACGCCTGACGCTCGTTGTCCTCGCTGGCTTTGTCCAGCGTGGCGTTCAGGAACTTGCCTGGCGTATATTCCTCACGTACCACGGTTCCCGCAATCGGCGAACGGTTCACGTGGCAGTCGAACACGCTCATGAACACGCTGACGCGGGTCATGGGCTCGGTTCCCATCTCAAGCTCGCGCGGCGGGGCCACGTCGGCGATCATCTGCACGATGCCGTCGGCGGGGCTGATGACCAGACCGTCGCGCGTGGGGGTGATGCGGTCGGGGTCGCGGAAGAAGTAGAAGCACCACACCGTCAGACCGGCGCCGATCAGGCCCAGGGGGGTCCAGATCCACCACAGGATCAGCGCCGCCAGGGCGAACACGCCGACGAAACCGGGGCCTTCGGGGTGCAGCGGCGGAAACAGGTAGGTACGCCAGGTAATGGTCGCGGATTTCACGGCTCAGGCACTCCTTAAGGTAAAGGCGAATAGACCGGTTTAGCGGCCGGGTTTGGTCGGCCCCCTTCTAGAGCATTTGGCCCCGGCGTGTCACGGTGGGCAGGGCGGCAAGGGTCAAAAATGGCGGTTTTCCGCGGTTTTGGCCGCCTTAAGATCTCTTAGCTGCCCGGCTTGGTCGGCAGGCTGAACACCTGACCCGGATAGATCAGGTTCGGGTCTTTGATCTGGGCTTTGTTGGCGTCGAAAATCACCGTGTACATGGTGCCCTGGCCATAGACGCGCCGGGCGATGCGCCACAGGCTGTTGCCCTTCACCACCGTCACTTCGTCGCGGTCGTTCAGTTGCTCGGCGCTGACCGGGAACGGCACTTCCACGCGCGACAGCACGGAATTGCTGACGCCCACCTGATCGACCCGGACGGTATGATTACCCGCCGTGGCCTTGCCGGGCGCTTCCACCTCCCAGTTGCCCTTCTCGTCCGCGACCGCGCGGCCGATGAACTCATTATCGAGATACACCTGCACGGTGGCGCCGGGCTCGGCCTTTCCGCTCAAGGAAATCTTGCCGGTGGAATCGTAATCGGCGGCTTCGACATTCAACGTCTGCGATGCGGCCCCAATGCCCTGCAGCACGCGGCTCTTCCCGCCGTCGCGCGCCTGCTCGACGATCAGCACTTCGCCGCCGCTTTCAGGCACCGACATCACCACCACCTTGTCGGAGTTCTTGGTTTTGCCGTCGGGGCCGATCATGCGCAGGCTCAGTTGCCGCGTGCCCGGCGGCAGCGGCGTCTCGGGCGTGAAGACCCACTCGCCGTTCTTGTCGGCGGTGACCTTGCCGATTTCTTTCTCGCCGTCGAGGATGAGGACCGTGGCCCCCGGCAGCGCACGGCCCGCCATGACGGTGTTGCCTTTGGCGTCCACGCGCACGACGTCGAAGTTGGGCAGTGTGGGCCCCTGCGGCTGGGTGACGGCGGGGCGCATACGCTCGGTCAGGGGCGTATCCATGGTGAAGTTGAGTACCACCGCGCCCGCCACCAGGATGGCGCCGATGACGGCGATGATCAGCGGCTTGCTGAGGCCACCGTCGCGCGAACTTGTTTCACGCGAGGGGCGCTCCATCGGCGCGTTGTCGAAGGCGTTGTTCTCGCTCATGGCGGCACCTGTACCCGGCTGACGCTACTCAACTGCGGTCAGTGTAACGCAAAAAAACCGGCGCTGACGACCGCAAAAGGGCTCATTAACTTGTGAACGCGGCCATGCTTCCGCCGCATTTTGATTCGCGCGAAGGCCCGCGTCTAGGCCGACACGCCCGCCGACACCAACAGCGCCGCCAGCACGATAGGAATGGTGCAGCAGCCCGCCAGCCCGCCGAGATACAAGTACGCGCTGATGCGCCCGCCCGGCATGGGAATGCGCCGCGCGGTGCGTTCGGCGAACAGCACCAGCGCCAGCACCGGCAGGCCCACCATTGTTTCGGGCTGGCGCTGCGACAGCGCCCAGGCGATGGCGAGGATGGACGCCGCCACGGGCGCCATGGCGATATAGTTGACCTCAAGCGACAGAATCGCAGCGACCAAAGCTAAAGCAAACAGCGCGCCCAACAGACACAAACCGGCGCGCGTCAGCATGTCGTCGCGCGCGATGGCGGCCAGAAGCGTCAGGCCCGCCGCCACGGCGATGATCATGACGAAACTGGTGGGCTTGTGCGGGCTTAACGCACTGAGCCGCACCATCAGGCCCAGCCACAAGGCGCCGACGGCCGCCGACAGGGCCAGCGCAGCGATCGACGGCGACACTTGCGGCGTCAAACCGCCCAGCACCGAGGCCCAACCGCAGCCCAGCGAAAAGACCGTCAGCAGCGCCCAGCGCCCCCAGGCCTCGTCGATATGATCCATGACCGCCCCCACCAGCACCGCGCCCAGCGCGATGTGGCCGATGCGGCTGACGGGCCCCGCGCCGTCCCAGGAAAAGCCCGCGATCATGGACAGCCCGATCATCAGGCCCACGGCCGCCCCCACACCGGCCAGCCGAAGGCCATGCGGCTTGGGCGCGGCCAGCCGCACGGCCAGAATCAGGACCAGCGCGGACCCGAAAGCCGCCAATTGGGGAAGCATGGATTTCAGCATGGTCACAGAAGATCGAATGGGGTTCCCGAAGGCGTGGGCAGTCGTTTACCATTGTGCCAGCACTTTGGGGAACTTTTCAAACATGACCGAGCCCGCGCACACCGATACCGCAGCAACCCCCTCAACAAGCGGGCCGACCCGCAAGATCAAGGTCTGGGACGTGCCCGTGCGGCTGTTTCATTGGATTTTGGTGCTGCTGATCGGCCTCAGCTACGCCACCGGCGAATTCGGCGGGTTCGATTTCATCATGCCGGTCACGGGCAACATGGTGCCCAACATGAACCTGCACATGTGGAGCGGCTTGAGCATCCTGGCGCTCGTGATCTTCCGCGTGGTGTGGGGCGTGCTGGGCTCGGACACGGCGAAGTTCAGCGACTTCGTGAAGGGCCCCGGCGCGGTGATGGGCTACCTGGGCGGCCTGTTCAAGAAGGGCACCAAGGTCATCGCCGGGCACAACCCGGCGGGCGGCCTAGTGGTGGTGGCGATCCTGATTCTGCTGCTGATGCAGGCCGGGACCGGGCTTTTCGCCAAGGAAGACGATTTCTTCGGCATCGCCGGGCCGCTCAATAGTCTCGTCAGTGAGGACACCGCCAAAATGCTGACCAGCCGCCATCATCAGATTTGGGAGGCCATCGAAATCCTGATCGTGCTGCACATTGCGGCCAGCATTTTCTACTGGCTGGTGCTGAAGCAGAACTTGATCGTGGCGATGTTCACCGGCCAGAAAGAAATTCCGGCCAGCGCCGAAATTCCGCAACTGCGCTTTGCATCGAAGGCCAAGGCCGCCGTGGTGATGATCATCGCTGCTGCGGTCGTGTGGGGCATCACGCAGGCGGGGTAGCGCAAAACAAAAACGCCCACTCGGCTGAGTGGGCGTTTCTATCCGAGAAATCGGCCGCGCTTATTTGGTGCGGTAGACGTCGTGGCAGGATTTGCAGGTGAACAGGCCCAGCATCTTGGGCTTGGCCGCGTCCATGCCGCCTGCTTTGGCCGCTGCGGCAACGTCTTTGGCTGCGGTTTCCAGCGCCGTGAAGCGGGTGATGAAATCGCCCCAGTTGTCCCACACGGCTTGCGTGGCGGTACCGCCCACGACCTTGGCCTCGAAGGCCTTCTTGGCGGCGGCGACATTGATGGCGATGGTTTCGGCGTGCAGGGCCAGGTTGTCGGCGTTATCGACCTTGCCCTGGCTGATCTTACCGATGGCAGCCGCCTGCTCACCCAGCGTCTTCATGATGTTGATGCGGTAGTCGATGATATCCTTGTTGTCGGCCGCCGCAGCCGGCGCAGCCAGAAGGGCCGCCAACACAACGCCCCCCATCACACGGTACACTCGGTTCATAGATTGCCCTCCTACAGGCGATGAGATGGCGCCGACGGGGCGCTTGTTCACTCACACCGAAAAGCACTACAAAGAAGCCCAGTTCAGCGCAAGACGGACGACCCCTTTTGACCGAATTGTGACTGGGTTTGAGAGATTATACTTGCCATTCCGCGCGCCTTATTCAGCCCACAATGACCGGTCCCAACCTTAATACTCCCCGCATGAAAGCCTTGTGCGTGTTCTGCGGCTCGCAGTTCGGCGATAACCCTGCCTTCCGTATGGCCGCCGAAGCCCTGGGCCGGGCGCTCGCCGCGCACAAGGCCGCACTGGTCTACGGCGGCGGCAAGGTGGGCCTGATGGGCGCCTGCGCCGATGGCGTGCTGGCGGGCGGCGGGCAGGTGGTGGGTGTGATCCCCACGTTCCTGCGCGACAAGGAACTGGCCCACAGCAAGGCGCAGGAAATGATTGTCGTGCCCGACATGCACACGCGCAAACGCATCATGTTCGAGCGGGCGGACGCGTTTTGTATTTTGCCGGGCGGCATCGGCACGCTGGATGAATTTTTCGAGATCATCACGTGGCGGCAGCTTCACGTGCACAACAAGCCCATCATCATCCTGAACGTGGACGGCTACTGGGACCACATGAAGGGCCTGCTTGATACCATCATCCACCGCGGCTTCGCGCACCAAGGACACGATCAGTTAGTGGATTTCGTCACACGGCCCGAAGATGTCATCCCCGCCATCGAGGCCGAACTGGCCGCGCCCAAACCGGCGGTGGTGTTTAAGGTGTGACCATCCGAACAGCTATGCCGTTCGGATGATCACATCCTCGGGCCGCGCTTGCGGACCCGGGAATCCAGGGCAATGAAATGCGGCTTTGAGCGTACCGACCTAGATTCCCGCTGGTGTTTACACTCCGGTCGCGCTTTGCGCGAACCGGGGCGCGGGAATGACATGGGAGAAGACTGGGCGAGAGCACGCGTCCGCCGCCCAAACAGGCTTAAAATGACGGGAATCCGCCCCGAAACCCGGCTTGCACCCCCCCTTGCCGCTGGCTAAGGTCCGGGCTCGTTTGGGGGGTTCCAACGGGCCGCATCAGAGCCCGCCCCTGTCGCAATTTTCAGCGCCGCCGCACGTTCAACAAGGCGCGCCCCAGGGCCGTGAAGGAGCTTTTAGTATGGCTAAAATCAAGGTGAAAACGCCGGTCGTCGACCTCGACGGCGACGAAATGACCCGCATCATCTGGCAGTTCATCAAGGACAAGCTGATCCTGCCGTACCTGGACATCGACATTAAGTACTACGACCTGGGTGTCGAAAGCCGCGATAAGACCGACGACAAAATCACCATCGACGCCGCCAATGCCATCAAGCAGTACGGCGTGGGCGTGAAGTGCGCCACCATCACCCCCGATGAAGCGCGCGTGAAAGAGTTCAAGCTGAAGAAGATGTGGAAGTCGCCCAACGGCACCATCCGCAATATTTTAGGGGGAACGATTTTCCGCGAACCCATCGTCTGCAAGAACGTGCCGCGCCTGGTGCCGGGCTGGACCCAACCCATCGTCATCGGCCGCCATGGTTTCGGCGACCAGTACAAGGCGACCGACTTCAAAGTGCCCGGCAAGGGCAAGCTGACCATGACCTTCACGCCCGACGGCGGCGGCGCGCCCATTTCGTACGACGTTTACGACTTCCCCGGCGCCGGTGTCGCCATGGGCATGTACAACCTGGATGATTCCATCGCCGACTTCGCGCACTCCTGCCTCAACTACGGCCTGGCGCGCGGCTGGCCGGTGTATCTGTCGACCAAGAACACGATTTTGAAAGCCTACGATGGCCGTTTCAAAGACATCTTCCAGAAAATCTACGACGAACAGTACAAGGCCAAGTACGAAGCCAAGAAGATCGTCTACGAACACCGCCTGATCGACGACATGGTGGCCTCGGCCCTGAAGTGGTCGGGTGGTTTTGTCTGGGCCTGCAAAAACTACGACGGCGACGTGCAGTCCGACACGGTTGCGCAAGGCTTCGGTTCGCTGGGCATGATGACCTCGGTGCTGCTGACGGCTGATGGAAAAACCGTGGAAGCGGAAGCGGCGCACGGCACCGTCACGCGCCACTACCGCCTGCACCAGCAGGGCAAGGAAACCTCCACCAACCCCATCGCGTCGATTTTCGCGTGGACGCAAGGCTTGAAGTACCGCGGCCAGTTCGATGACACGCCCGATGTCGTCGCCTTCGCCGACAACCTGGAGAAGGTCTGCGTCGCCGCCGTGGAAGCGGGCCACATGACCAAGGACCTGGCGATTTTGGTGGGCCCCGAGCAGCCGTGGATGACCACCACCGGCTTCCTCGACAAGCTGGACCAGATGCTGAAAGCGAAGATGAAGTAATTCATCTCACTGACGAAATACAAAAAGCCCCAGTCAAAAACTGGGGCTTTTTTTGTCATCGCCCGGTTTATCCGGGCGATCCATTTTTCAGCACACGCAAGAGTATGTTGAGTGATGGGCCACCCGGACAAGCCGGGTGGCGACATAATGTGTTTATTGCGCCTTCAACGGACTCCTGTTTCGCCCATACGCGAGATAGACCACCACGCCGATGGCCGTCCACACCAGGAAGCGGATCCAGGTGGCCTGGGGCAGGTTGAACATCAAATAGCCGACACTCAGGATCGCCAGCGGCCCCACGATCCACACCGCCGGGCACACGAAAGCCCGCTTCAGGTCGGGCCGGGTTTTGCGCAACACCATCACGCCCGCCGACACCATGATGAAGGCGAACATGGTGCCGATGTTGGCCAGTTCCGCGATCACGCCGAGGTTGATGAACCCGCCCACTAGGGCAACACCGATCCCCGTCAGCCAGGTAACGATGTGGGGCGTGCGGTACTTCGGATGCAGCTTGGACAATGCATCCGGCAGCAAGCCGTCGCGCGACATGACGAAGAAAATGCGCGTCTGACCGTAGATGAACACGATCAGCACCGTGGTCATGCCGGCAATGGCGCCCACGGCCACCAGCGCCGAACCGAAGTTGTAACCAATGCTTCGCAGCGCATAGGCCACCGGCTCGGGGTTGTTGAGTTCGGTGTAGGGCGCGACACCCGTGAGAACGATCCCGACGGCCATGTACAGCACGGTGCAGACGGCCAAGGAACCGATGATGCCGATGGGCAGATCGCGCTTGGGGTTCTTGGTTTCTTCGGCGGCGGTCGAGACCGCATCGAAACCGAAGAAGGCAAAGAACACGATGGCCGCCCCCGCCGCCACGCCCGAGAAGCCGAACGGCATGAATGGTTCCCAATTCGTGGGCTCAACGGCGGGCGAAGCTAAGGCCAGGAACAGCGCGAGCGCCGCGAGTTTCACGACGACGAGGATGTTGTTCAGCCGCGCGCTGTCGCGGATGCCGACGTAGAGCATGTAGGTGACGAACAGCGCGATGAGGACCGCCGGCAGATTGATGAGGCCGCCGTCCTGCGGCACCTTGGTCAGCATGTCGGGCAGCGGATAGCCCAGCGTTTTAAAAATGCCGGTGAAGTAGCCCGACCAGCCCGAGGCGACGGCTGCTGCCGAAACCGCGTACTCGAGCACCAGATTCCAGCCCATGATCCAGGCCAGCACCTCGCCCATGGTGGCGTAGGTGTAGGTGTAAGCACTGCCCGCCACGGGCACCATGGAGGCCAGCTCGGCATAGGTGAGTGCGGCCAGGCTGCACGCGAACCCGCACATGAGGAACGAGATGATGAGCGCCGGGCCTGAGTAGGTGGACGCGGCCACGCCTGTCAGCACGAAAATGCCGGTGCCGACGATGCCGCCGATGCCGAGGAACACCAGATCCAGCGCGCCCAGTTGTTTGGTCAGCTTTTTGGTTTCGTCCAGCGACAGCAGCGCGTCGATGGACTTGATACGCAGATTGGCCATGCGGAAACATCCTCCCCCTTCAGCCAAATATCCCCTGGCCGGAGCCTAACACAACCGCACAGCGGCGCACCCGGCATCTGCCGCCCGGCGCGGGATGGGGCGGCTTTCGCGGGCCGAAAGCGCTGCGGCTTTGGCCTTTAAAGGCGGGCCGGGTCTGGGGCTATACTTGACCTATTCGTATGACATTTCTGCGATGTCTTTATTTCAGCGTTTGCACCGGAGCCTTTTATGAGCATCAGCAATTCGCAAGTCGACCGCGGCAAGATCGGGAAAACCCCGGCCCTGACCAACCGCAGCGACGAGGCCTTCACCGACTTCATGAGCGATGCGCGCAACTTCCTGCTGCATGCGCAGTGGAAGAATATGTCCGAGCGCGGCAATGCAATCCTGGCCGAGAAAGGCGTTGTGCCCGAAGCGACAAAGGAGGGCGTGGCCAAGGCGCGCGCCGCCATCGCCGAGGACACCTACGTCAACACCTTCCTGCGCGTGAAGCGCAGTGCGCAAGAGGCCTACAAGAACCGCATCGTCGGCTCTTACCTGGAGCGCGAGGCCGAGTACCTGCGCCGCCTGGACGACGCCGAAAAGCGCGGCCCCGGCACGCTGACCTACGACAAGAATTTCATCTATCCCGAATACGCCATGGTGGACATCCACCTGCAGCCCAAGGGCTACGCCGGGCACCCGCTGGCGGGCATGTTCTACGACTACGGCACCAGCATCTTCTACGGCGGGGCCAACAGCGAAGACGCGCTGCACATGCGCATCGCCAAGGAAACGCCCCTGCCCCTGGACGGCAAGGTGACGCGTATTCTGGAAATCGGCTGCGGCATCGGTCAGTTGGCCTGTGAACTCAAACGCCTCTACCCCGCCGCCGAGGTGCACGCGACAGACATCAGTGCACCCATGGTGCGCTACGGCCACTGGCGCGCGACCGAGCAGAAATCGGAAGTGCACTTCGCCCAGATGCCCTGCGAGGATTTGGACTTCCCCGATAAATCCTTCGACATGGTGGTGTCGCACATTCTGTTTCATGAAATTCCGCTGCCGGTCATCGACCGGGCGCTGGCGGAAATCTGGCGCGTGCTGCGGCCGGGCGGCACCTACACCATGTGGGATTTCGCCTCGACCCCGCCGGGCCAGGCGCCCGACCGCGGGCTCATCGGCCTGATGGACACCGCCGACAACGGCGAGCCCTACGCCTCGGCCTTCGTGTCGTGCAACATCGAGGGCCGCCTGGAAAAGCAGGGCTTTACCTTGCGTTCGCGGGTGCCCGGCAACAGCCCCATGGGCTCGCGGGTGTGCGACAAACCGGCCTAAACGCGCCTGAGACGGCCAGAAGCCAGGAACGCCCCTCAC
>JAEUKM010000137.1 GCA_016793085.1 Rhodospirillaceae bacterium | reverse complement strand
CTGTCCATACGTTTGCTGGCCTCATTCGAGGACAGCGAACCCAAAGACTCATCGCTTATTGCCCCCGCGCTCGGCCGCGAGAAGCGCCGCTCGGACCGCCCGGACCTGTTCACCGCGGAACTGGCGGCCTACAACGCGACCATCAATTACGACTTTGACTTCGGAACCTTCACCAGCTCGTCGACCTACTCGGACTTCGACCAGTTGTTTGTCGTCGATCTGGCCGGCACGTTCAACCAGGCGATAGCGTTCGCGCTGGATGCCTATGCCTACGACACCATCTTCGTCGAGGAAGCCCGGCTGGCGTCAAATCCTGGCGGTCAATTCGACTGGGTGATCGGCGGTTTCTACTATTATAAGCGCCGTGATGTTGACTTTAACTACCGCTCTTCGCCGGCCTTCCTGGCGTCGCGCGGCATCACCGGGCTCGCGGACGAGTACTATCAGCGCTTCGGTAATCACACCAATTCCAATGAACTGGCTGGTTTCGGCGAACTGACCTATCGCTTCACCGACCAAGTCTGGCTGACCGGCGGATTGCGTTACGGCAGTGTCGACGTCCAGACGATCACCGAGCCGGGCGGCTTTAACAGCAACTACTTGGCGCGGGCCCTGGGCGGGCTGTCTGGCCCTCTGACAATCACGCCGATTCCGGCGGGCGTCGGCGCCAAAGCGAAAGGCAGCAAGGCGTCCTACAAAATCAGCCTGTCCTATAAGCCGTCCGACGATCTGACGTCGTACGCGACCCTGTCCACGGGCTTCCGCACGCCGATTGTCAACGCGCGCGCGGGCGCCGTCAGCCTTGTCAATCCCGCCGATATCGTGATTCCCAACGGTGCGGGCTCGGATAACCTGAAGAACTACGAAATCGGCGCCAAGGGCACGTTCCTGGACGGCAAACTGACCGCCAACCTCGCGGCCTACATCATCGACTGGAAGAACATCCAGGTTCAGGCCAACCGCGTGTCCGATTCCGTGCAGTTCGCCACCAACATCGGCGCTGCGCGCAGTAAGGGCGTCGAATTCGAGATCGCCGCCATGCCGACGCCCAACCTGACCATCAATCTTAACGGCTCGGTCAACGATGCCAAGGTTACCAAGCTGAGCGCCTCGGAAGCGGCGATCTCGGGCGCGGTCTTGGGCGGGCGCCTGGCCTCGCCGCACTTCCAAGGCGCGGCGACACTCAAATACACTTTCGATATCGGCTCCGATACCGAAGGCTTCGCCACTGCGACCATCTCGCATGTCGGTTCGTTCCCTGGACTGTTCCCGAACGTACCGGGCAACCCCAATGCCCGTCAGGCGACATATGCATTTACCGACGCCTTCGAGAACGTAGGCCTGACGGCGGGTGCGGCCTGGGGCGAGTGGAAAGTGACGGGGTATGTCGAGAACTTGTTTGACAACCACGAGATCACCTACGTCCATCCCGAAGCCTTCTTGGCCAGCCGGTTCGGGACACTGATTCCCCGTACGGTCGGCGTCCGCTTCGGTTATTCTATGTAAGTAATGTCGAATCACGGAACCACCGCAGCAATCAGCGAGGCCGGAAGCGCATCCGCGGTTCCGGCCTCGCAGTTCGCGCCCCCCGGTGTTCGCGCCTGGGTGGCGCTGTTTCTGCTATGCGTCGTCTATGTTTTGAATTTCCTGGACCGCCAGCTTCTCTCGATCCTGGCCAAGCCGATCCAGGATGAACTGCACATCACCGACGGCCAGATCGGGCTGATCAGCGGCCTGTACTTCGCTTTGTTCTATTGCACGATCGCCATTCCGGTCGGCTGGCTAGCGGACCGGACCAACCGTGTCCGCCTGCTCTCGTTCGCTTGCGCCTTGTGGAGTGCCGCGACGGTGGCGTGCGGGTTGGCCGCAACCTACCCGCAGCTCGTTGTCGCGCGCATGATGGTCGGTGTGGGCGAGGCGGGCGGGGTGCCGCCGTCATACGCGATCATCTCCGATTACTTTCCGTCGGGCCGGCGCGGCACCGCACTCGGCCTTTACAACCTGGGCCCGCCCGTAGGCCAGGCGCTTGGTGTTGCGTTCGGTGCCTCTATCGCGGCGGCATACAGCTGGCGCAGTGCGTTCATCGTGCTGGGGGCCGTGGGGATTGCCGCGGCCCTGGTGACATATATATCGGTGCGCGAGCCCAAGCGCGGCGGCCTGGATGCGGTCTCGGACACGCCTGTGGCGGCTTCGCCGTTCTGGCCCACGGTCGCGGCGTTCTTCGCCCGCCCGATACTTCTGCGGCTGTCGTTGGCCTGTGCCGCCACCCAGTTCGTGACCTACGGGCTGATGAACTTCATCACGCTGTTCCTGATGCGCGAGAAGGGCATGACACTGAACGAGATCGCCCTTTATTACGCGCTCATGATCGGCCTCTGCATGGGCGGAGGCATCTTCGCCGCCGGGCGGCTGGTCGACATTTTGGCGCCGCGCTGGAAGCAGGCCTACGCCTACGTCCCCGCCGGCGGCCTGATGATCTCGATTCCGTTTTTCCTGGCTTTCGTATGGGCGCCAAGCTGGCCGCTGGCCATGATGTTCCTGATCGTGCCCACGTTCTTCAATTACTTCTACCTTTCTCCGGCGGTAGCGTTGGTGCAGGAAGCCGTGCGGCCCGACCAACGCGTGCTCTCGGGCGCGTTGCTGCTGCTGGTGATGAACCTGGTCGGCCTGGGCTTCGGCCCCACGTTCGTCGGCGCCATGAGCGATTTTTTCCGGCCCAGCTATCCTGAGCACTCGCTGCAGATGGCGCTGTATGCGCTCACACCCTTCTACGGCGTCGCCATCGTGCTGTTCATCGCGCTGGCCCGGGCGCTGCGGCGAGAAGCTGAAGCGGCAGGGGTGCAGTCATGAAACTATCCTTTCGCCATACCATCGCCGTTATGGCCGGTGTGATTTGCTTCCAGTTTCCCGTTCAAGCCAAGCCCGAACCGTTGGCGCGCACGGCCGACGGTGAACTGCGCGGCGAGGTGAGCGGCGGTGTCGAGGTGTACCGGGGCGTGCGCTACGCGCAGCCGCCCGTGGGGCAAGCACGCTGGCAGCCGCCGAAACCGGTTCCCGCCTGGGACGGCACGAAAGAAGCGACGAAGTTTGGCGCGGCCTGCGTTCAGCCAAAATCGCGCCTGGGCAGCATCTATGCTGAAGAGTTGCCCGAAATGGCCGAGGATTGCCTGTTCCTCAATATCTGGACGCCGCGCAAGGCCCAAAACGCACCCGTGTTCGTGTGGATTCACGGCGGCTCATTAACAACGGGCGCCAGCAACCAGGCCATGTACGACGGCGCCAAGCTGGCCGCGCGCGGCCTGGTGGTCGTGTCGATCAACTACCGGCTGGGCGTGCTTGGTTACTTGGCGCACCCGGCTTTGAGCGCGGAATCAACCGACAACGTATCCGGCAACTATGGCCTTCTGGACCAGATCGAAGCTTTGCGCTGGATCAAACGGAACATCCAGGCTTTCGGCGGTGATCCTGCGAACGTGACCATCGCCGGTGAATCGGCTGGCGGGCTTAGCGTCATGTACCTCATGGCCGCGCCGCCCGCGCGCGGCCTGTTCGCCAAGGCCATTGCCCAAAGCGCCTACATGATATCCACGCCCGAGTTGAAAGAAAAACGTTTCGGCGAGGAAGCGGCCGAGGTGCTGGGCCAGCGCCTGATGACCAAGCTGGGGGCGGAAAGTACGGCGCAAATGCGCGCCATGGATCCGGCCCAACTGACCAACGCAGCCATTCAAGCGGCCTACCTGCCATTCGCCAACATTGATGGTCGCACCCTCACGCGGCAATTGGTGGACGTGCTGGACCGCGGCGAGCAGGCCCCGGTTCCCATTCTGGCCGGCTTCAACAGCGGCGAAATCCGTTCGTTACGGTTCCTGCTGCCGCCGCCGCCCGCTGATGCGACGGCTTACGAAGCGGCTATTCGCGCCCGCCACGCCGATCTGTCGGATGCATTCCTGGCGCTTTATCCAAGCTCGAATGTCGCTGAGAGCATGCTGGCGGCGACGCGTGATGCGCTGTATGGCTGGACGGCCGAACGGCTGGTGGTGAAACAAGCAGCGCTTGGGCAGCAGTCATTCCTCTATCTCTTCGATCACGGCTATCCGGCGGCCGATGCGGCTGGTCTGCACGGCTTTCATGCCGGTGAAATACCCTATGTGTTCGGCACCGCCGACCGCACGACGCCGCTGTGGCCGAAAATTCCCGACACTGCCGCCGAGAAGCGGTTTGGCGATGCCATGATGGATTACTGGGCGTCGTTCGCGCGCTCTGGTACGCCCGAAGCAAAAAAGCAGCCGGTGTGGCCCGCCTATGGAACAACGCGCGCCTACATGTGGTTCGCCGATGTTGCCCGCCCGGCCAAGCATCTCATGCCCGGGATGTATGAGTTTCACGAGCAGGTAGTCTGCCGGCGCCGTGTGAATGGCGATATCCCCTGGAATTGGAATGTTGGCATTGTCGCCCCGGCAATGCCGCCACGGATAGCGGCATGTCCATAATTCACGGTGCGATCCAGGATTTTCCGCTGACGCTCAACACTTTTCTCGATCATGCCGCGAAGTGGCATCCGAGAGTGCAGGTGGTGACGGGGCGGACCGATGCCGACAGTACGCGGATCGGTTATACCGAATTGCGCCAGCGCAGCTTGCGCATTTCCGCCGTTCTGGCCGACAAGTTCGGCGTGCAGCCGGGTGACCGCGTCGGAATACTGGCCTGGAATACTCAAGCCCATGTCGAAGCGTGGTACGCGATCATGGGCATGGGGGCTGTCTGCCACACACTGAACCCGCGTTTACTGGAAGCGCAGTTGGCCTCGATCGCGGCGCGGGCGGAGTGCTCCATTATCATCGTCAGCGCTGACTTGGCGCCCCTGGCGCAGCAGATCGTCAAGCGTGCCCCGGCGGTCACGCGCATCATCATCATCGATGGCTCCATGAGCCAGTGGGACAGTACCGCAGGCAGCGTGTCTGTATGCGAACTGGAACCGCTGATCGCCAGTGCCCGCGACAACGCTGTCTGGGGCGCTTTCGATGAACGCGCGCCTTCAGGGCTTTGCTTTACTTCCGGCACGACCGGCGAGCCCAAGGGCGTCACGTATACGCACAGGTCCAGCTTTCTTCACGCGCTGCGCCTGCTGCAGGCCAACGTGATGGGCATTGCCTGCACCGACAGTGTTTTGACCGTAGTGCCGATCTATCACGCCAATGCCTGGGGCCTGCCGTTCGCGGTGCCTGCCGCGGGGGCCAAGCTGGTGTTGCCAGGCCGTCATACGGACGGCGCAGCCCTGGCGCGGCTGATCGCCGCCGAGGGCGTGACCATTGCCGTGGGTGTGCCGACGGTGTGGTTGGGCCTGGTCGATTATCTCGAGTCCCGGAAGATCAAGCTACCGTCACTGAAGCGGATCATCATGGGCGGCGCGCCGCTACCGCCGGCCCTGATGGAGCGTATCGAGAAAAAGCTGGGCGTGGTGGTGCAGACCAGTTGGGGCATGACCGAGCTTTCGCCCTGCGGCACCATGTCGCCGCACAGCGATGCGGAGCGCTCGGCCGGCGCCTCGGGCCGCCCCGCCGTGGGCGTTGACCTGCTCCTGACCAATGCCGATGGCCAACCGTTGCCTGAGCAGCGCAACGTCGAAGGACATCTGCGCGTGCGCGGCGCCAGCGTGATCGAGCGGTATTTCGGCGAGACCGTCCGTGCGACCGATGCCGCAGGTTGGTTCGATACCGGCGATCTTGCGCGTATCGACGACGACGGCAACCTGTTCATCACCGGGCGCTCGAAGGACCTGATAAAGTCTGGCGGGGAATGGATCAACCCCACTGAGATCGAGGCCGTTATCGGCGCGCTACCGGAAGTTTCTTTGGCCGCGGTGGTGGGACGCACCGATCCGAAGTGGGGCGAGCGGCCGATCCTTGTAGTTGAGATGCGGGAAAAACAACTTCTGAGCGATGACATCTTGCTTGCATCGTTGCAGGGCCGCGTTGCGCCGTGGTGGGTGCCCGATGCGATCGTGCGCGTACCGCAGATGCCGCTGACGTCCACGGGCAAGATAGACAAGATGCGCTTGAGGTCGCAATATGGCGTTGGATGATCTATGGGCCCGGCCAAGCACGTTTGGCCTAAATTTGATCACGACCGGACAGAAAGATACGAGTGTGACCGCGATAAAGAAAGTTCAGCGCAAGCGTGCAACCAAGGCCCAGCAGCGCGCCGAGATGATGGAACAGATTCTGGATGCGGCCGAATACCTGTTCTCACAGCATGGATTGTACGGCGTTACGTTGAAGGACGTAGCCAAAAGCGTGCGCGTGCACCACACGTTGGTGAACTACTATTTCAAAGATAAGAAAAAACTGTTCGACGCCGTATTCGCCCGCCGCGCGGTGGTGACAAGCGCGCGGCGCATGAAGGCGCTGGACGATTACGATGCGGCAACAAAAGGCAAACCCACGGTCGAAGGCGCGCTGCACGCGTTTCTGGATACCGACCTTGATCTCTACATCGAGGGCGGTGAAAGCTGGAAGAATTACGCGGCCCTGGTCGCGCAGGTGTCCAACACGCCCCAGTGGGGCGCAAAACTGATGGACAAGCACTTCGACCCCGTCGTGCTACGCCTGATTGGTCTCTTGAAAAAAGCACTGCCTGACTGCGCCGAGGAAGACATTTTCTGGGGCTACCACTTTGTCACCGGCGCGCTGCTGTTGACGCTGGCGCGCACCGGACGTATCGACAAGCTTTCGGGTGGGCGCTGTAAGTCGGATGACTTCGTTGCCGTCAAAGAGCGCATGGCAAGCTTCATGGCCAGCGGGCTATTGTCCATCTGCAACCGGCGGAAGAATGCTCCCTAGGCGCACCTTGCGCTATGCCGGCCTTGATAAGGGAATCACTCATGCTTCAGAATCGCGTCGCGATCATCACCGGCGCCGGTAACGGCCTGGGCCGCGCTCATGCGCTCGAACTGGCCCGCTTCGGCGCCAAAGTTGCCGTCAGTGACATGGACGCTACCGCGGCCGAGCGCGTGGCCGCGGAAATTACCGCAGACGGCGGTGAGGCTTTGGCTGTGACAGCCTCTGTGACTGACGAAGCTCAAGTGGCCGCCATGGTGCAGAAAGTGATGACGAAGTGGTCGCGCATCGACATTCTCATCAACAACGCCGGAATTTTGCGTGACAAAACATTCGCCAAGATGAGTCTGGCTGATTTCAAGCTCGTGATCGACGTTCATCTAATGGGGTCCGTTATCTGCACTCAGGCGGTGTGGGAGATCATGCGTGGCCAGAACTACGGCCGCGTGGTCATGACGACCTCGTCGTCGGGGCTTTACGGCAACTTCGGGCAATCCAACTACAGCGCTGCGAAAATGGCGTTGGTCGGGCTGATGCAGACGCTGGCCCTGGAAGGGGCCAAATACGACATCAAGGTGAACTGCCTGGCCCCGACCGCCGCGACTCAGATGACGGCGGGGCTGATGCCGGAAGAGAATCTGGCGCAATTGGAGCCGAGCTTGGTCAGTCCCGGCGTGGTGGCGCTGGTTGCCGAAAACGCGCCAACACGCGTGATTTTGTGCGCTGGGGCCGGGCATTTCGCGCGGGCGCATGTCACGCTTACCCAAGGACAGTATATTGGCGGCGGTCTTGGGGCGGCAGAGCGCGTCATCGAACTTTGGGATGCAATTGGTGAGCGTGCGGGCGAGATCGTTCCGCCCTATGGCTTTACGCAAGGCGAGCGCGAAGTTGCCAGCGCCATGACGGTCGCAGGCAAACGATAAGTTTAGGGCGCAAATACGATATGAAGTTTGCGGCGGAAAAGGCTAAATTGCCCGCATGACTGATGACTTACCCAAGGCCACAGACGTTACCGCCGCGGCCGCAGCCATCGCCGATGCGGTGATGAACACGCCGCTGCTTGAAAGCCAAACGCTTTCGGCGATCACGGGATGCACTCTCTATCTGAAGTTCGAGAACCTGCAGTTCACTGCTTCGTTCAAGGAGCGCGGGGCGCTGAACAAGCTCCGTACAATTGCGGCATCTGCCCGCGGCAAGGGGGTGTGCGCCATGTCGGCGGGCAACCATGCCCAGGCTGTGGCTTACCATGCGCGGCGGCTGGGCATTCCGGCAACCATCGTCATGCCGCGCGGCACTCCGTTTACTAAAATCTCCCGCACAAAGGATCACGGCGCGAAAGTCGTCATCGATGGCGGTAATCTTACGGAAGCATTTGATGTCGCCACCGCGCTGTCCAAAGCCGAAGGCCTGACGTTCGTGCATCCTTACGACGATCCGTTGGTCATTGCCGGCCAAGGCACACTGGGGCTTGAAATCCTGAACGCCGTGCCCGGAATCGACGCTCTGGTGGTGCCTATCGGCGGCGGCGGGCTCATCTCGGGCATTGCGATTGCCGCCCGCGCGCTTAAACCCTCCATCCGCATCATCGGCGTTCAATCAAAGGCCTACCCGTCCATGGCCAACGCGCTCAGCGGGGTCAGTACGGCCCATGCCGATGCGCTGACAATTGCCGAAGGCATCGCTGTGAAAGTCCCCGGCCAGCTCACGCGCCGGATCGTCGCGCAGCATGTCGATGAAATTTTGATCGTGGATGAAGCCTCCATCGAGCGCGCCATCGCGCTTCTGCTGTCTATCGAGAAAACGGTGGTGGAAGGAGCGGGGGCTGCGGGCCTTGCGGCAATCCTGGAGAATCCCGAGCGCTTCAAGGGGAAGAAGGCCGCGACCATTCTCTCGGGCGGGAACATCGATCTGCGGGTTCTGGCGTCTGTGGCGCTGCGCGATCTCGTGCGTGTCGGCCGCCTGTTGCGATTCGTTGTGCCGATCACTGATCAGCCGGGAGCGCTCGCGCGCATCGCCACCATCCTGGGCGAGCAGGGGGCGAATATCATCGACATCGGCCACGACCGGTTAGGCTTGGCCTTAAGCCCGAAGGGCGCCACCCTGGACGTGGTCGTCGAGGTTCAAACGGCGGACGAGGGCCCGAAGCTGCTCAATGCCCTGATCGCCCAGGGCTTCGCCCCAATCATGAAAGAGGTTTCTTGAGCACCACTGCGGCTGAGCCCGTGGAAAGCGGGGGAGGGGCATCATGAGCGACGGTCCCGCAAGAGACGATGATCCAAGGGGCGCCATCGCCCGGCTGCCGATGCACCGGATGCAGATCGTCGTGGTGGTGCTGTGCATTGCGCTGAACGCGCTGGACGGCTTCGATGTGCTATCCATCAGTTTCGCGGCCCCTGGCATCGCGGCCGAGTGGGGCATTGAACCGGCCATGCTGGGCGTGGTGCTGTCGATGGAACTGCTCGGCATGGCGGCGGGCTCGATCCTGATCGGTAATCTCGCCGACCGCATCGGGCGGCGGCCGACTATTCTGTCGTGCCTGGTGGTCATGGCCGTGGGCATGTTCACGGCGGCCTTCGCCGACCGGATCTGGGTACTGTCGGCCGCGCGATTGCTGACGGGTCTGGGTATCGGCGGCATGATTGCTTCGACCAGCGCCCTGGTGGCCGAGTTTTCCAGCGACAAGCGCCGCGATCTCAACATGGCGCTGAACATCGCCGGGTATACCTTGGGCGTCGTCGTCGGCGGTGCCATCGTGTCGTCACTGATCGCCGAGCTTAGCCAGTGGCGTTCGGTGTTCCTGTTCGGCGGTGCCGTTACAGCGCTGGCGATCCCGCTGGCTTATTTTTATCTGCCGGAATCCATCGGCTCGCTGCTCGCGCGCCGTCCCACCAACGCGCTGGAGCAGATCAACGCCACCCTGAAGCGCATGGATATCGCGCCCATCGCAGGCCTGCCGCCCATTCCCGCGCAGACCGAGAAACCCTCCATCGCGGTCCTGTTCTCGGCCCGCTACGCGCCCATGACGATTTTACTGAGCGTGGCTTATTTCGCGGGCATCATGTGCTTTTATTTTGTTCAGAAATGGACGCCCAAGATTGTGGTCGACCTGGGCTTCGACCCGTCTCAAGCCGGGCGCGTGCTGGTGTGCGCCAACATCGGCGCGTTCCTGGGCGGTGTCGCTATTGGCCTGGCCTCACAGCGCTTCAAGCTGCGGCCGGTGATCATTGGCTCGATGATCCTGGCATTCATCATGGTCACGATTTTTGGGCTGGGCTACCGCGACCTGGTGGTGCTGTCGGTCCTGGCGGGCATCGCCGGCTTTTTCGTGAATAGTTCGATGGTGGGGATGTACCCCATTTTTGCGCAGACTTTCCCCGAAACACTGCGCGCCAGCGGCACGGGTTTTGTGATTGGAATGGGCCGCGGCGCTTCAGCGCTGGGGCCGGTGGTGGCGGGCTTCCTGTTCGCCAACGGCTTCGGCCTGTCGGCGGTGGCCGCCGCCATGGCTTCGGGCATGTTAGTGGCAGCCGTCACGATCGCGCTGCTGACCTGGGTCCAGAGCCGGCCCCGCGCCTAACTTTGTCTGACGCATTTGTTGGCGGGCCCGCTCAAGCCTACAACGCGGTCTTGATCAGCCCGACGGGCCGATAAGTCAGCGACGGAAACACGGCTTCGGGCGTTGTTTCGCCGCGCCGCTTGACCAGAATTTCTTGCAGTATCTGGCGATAATCCGTCGTTACGCGCAAATCCCCGGCGATAAGATCGGCCGGTTTCAGGCCAGGCCACTGGCCGTACATTCGTCCGCCATTCACGTTGCCGCCCAAGACCATCATCACCGCGGCCGCGCCATGGTCGAGCCCGCCGTTGGCATTTTCCTGAACACGGCGGCCGAATTCGGTCATCGTCACCAGGGTTAATCGGGTGCGATAGTCGGCCATATCGGTCCAGAACGCCGCGAGCGCCTTGGATAATTCTTGCGCCTGCCCGCCGAAAAAGGCGTTGAGGTTGGCGTGATGATCCCAGCCGCCGAAATCGACCGTCGCAATCTCAAGCCCGATGTTCGCTTTGATGATATCAGCCACAGAGCGCAGCGACGTAGATAATTGGCCGGTACCGTAACCTGCAGGATTGCCGGGCGCGCGCGGGTTCGAGAGCAGTTTGGACGTGACGGTCTTAATGGTGTCGATGGTCGCGCGCGCATTGGCGATGTAGGGCTCTGGGCCCACATGCATGCGGTCAATGATGTTCAGATTGAAGTCCCCGCCCGCCACATCGAACCGCGTCACATCGGGAACCGCGACCGAGCCAGCATAACCTTGCAGCGACACGTCCACCTCGGGCGACGTCGAGATGGCACCCAGGCCCGGCAACGCCAAATTGCGGGCGAGCAGGTGGCGGCCAAGCCAGCCGCCGGCAATTTGCTTTTCACCGTCTGCGATGCCGCGCTCCATCTTCTCTTGGCTGACAAAATGGCTGCGGCTCTCGGTGGGAATACCGGCCGCCTGAACCACGGCCAGGTGATCCTGGTCATAAAGCGCCTTGAGCTCAGGCATGTTGGGATTCATGAAAAATGATACGCCGTTGAGCGGCCCCAACGGCAAGGCCGCATTGGGGCCTGACGCTGCGATGCCGATGGTGGGGCGCGCATCGCGGTAAGCAGCGTCATCTGCGGGCGGAATCAACTGCAGCCCATCGCTGCCAAAGCGCAAGAAAACCACGATCAAGATGTCGCGCTGTGCGGTTGCGCCATCGGCGGCAAAGGCCACGCGCAAGCCGGGCGCCAGCGTGGCCAGGCCAGCGCCGGAGGATGCAGACAAAAGCGTACGGCGTGAAATGCTCATGTTTTCCCTACCGCAAGCCAAATTCAGGCGAGGTGGCAATCAGCGCCGTCAGCCGTCGCAAGGCGTTCTCGATGTTCAGCACGCCGCCCGATGCATAAGCCGCCATGGCTCCCACCGGGCCTGCCGCATCTTCGATCAGCGCTGACATAGCCGGCGGCCGCAGGGTGTAGCCCACCATGCGTTCCACCCAGTATTCCACCAACAACGTCGGTGAAGCGCTGGCGCTGCTGGGTGTCTGCATTCCCAATGTGGTGCGGAACGCTGTTTGCGCCAGCAGCAACAGCGGCAGGTTCCAGTTGTAAAGATTGGCTGACGTTGTAAGCCACTGCGCATCGGTGTCGGGCCGCCCTTCAGGCGTTGGCCAGACATAAAGCCCGTCACCCAGGGCCGTTGCGGCCGAACTGGCCAAATCAAAAGCATTAACAACGGTACCGGTGGTACGGAAGAAAGCGATGATGCGCTCGTACGGGCGGCGCAGCTTGGATGATGCCGTCAGCGGCAAACCAATCTCGGCACCATCTTGCAGAATAGCGGCCAGTACCGTCTTGATTTGATCCGGCTTGTTGCGGTTTGCGAGCCAGGCCTGTTTTGCCCGGGCGATCACCGCCGGAGGCGGCGTATCGCCGAACATGCGCTTGGCGAGCTTGATGCAAATGAACTCGGCGGTGGCGGGATGCTCCGCCAGTATATCCAACACGGCTTTCCCTTGCTGCATGGGGTCGGTCAGGTGTGAGATGTCGACGCCCAAGACCGAGCGCGCTTGCGTGTTATGTTGCAGTGGGTTGTAAACAAAACGTCCGGTGTTGGGCAGTTCACCACCGGGGCCGGCCTGACCCTGTTCTACGGTCCAGCCTGACAGTGCGCGCGAAGCTTCGATAATGTCCTGATCGGTAAAGCCGGCCGCCAGAATGCCGCGGCGCAACGGAAATATGCCCGCACCTGCCGACCCAAGCCCAATGTAAGCTGCACGGCCTAGTGTATGCAGCTCCATGATCTCGCGGGCGTAGTTTTCGTTCGGCAGCGCTGCCGTACTTTCAGCGTTATTGAGATACCGCAACATCGCCGTGCTGGTGGCCACGGCCTCCAACAAATCGCGGAAATTTCCCAAGGCGCGGGGTCGGATGACTTTGGTGTCGTAGACCGGCAGTGCAACTGACGCAAAAATGTCGGCCTGGCGGCCGATATTGAAATGGTTGTTCCAGAAATCGACCATAAATTCGCGGATTTGAAATGCTGCGTGCGTGTTCCTGATCCAGGTGGCCGCGCAAATTTCCTGCTGAACGCGTGATAGCTCATTGGCGGCGACGGAGTACTCCACATTGCGCGCCAAATCCCACAGCGCTGAAATGTCGGCGTTCATATAGTTGAGCGGCCGCAATTGATTGATTGTCGGCCAGCCGACGATACCTTGCGTGGGCGGCTGGCCGTTATACATGATGCGCATGGTCTGGCCCGCCATGAAGGCCGCCAGCGCCGGATCATCGCCTGAGGGCGGGTTCAACTGCTCATCGACCCACGCAGTCCATCCGGCCTTCTGCACGGCCGCCACATCTGCATCGCGCGCGCCGAAGGTCACGCGATTGAGGGCTAAAGTTTCGAAACTGGGGGCCGACCGCAGCATGCTGATCTTCGGGTTTTGGCCGATTCGTCTTTGCTTCAGAACTGATAAACCACCGACACCAAACCGACGTGAACGGCGTAGCGTGGCGGCGTGATGCCAGAGCCTAAGATCTGCGCCACCGGCGCAAATCCCATACTCTCGTATTGCCAGTCACGGCTGTTGTGATGCTCGTAAACGTAGCCAAGCTTCACCGTCGTGTCGGTTGACAGATTATACTCGGCCCGGAGGTTAAAATTGTGTGTGACCTCGCGGGCGTCGGGCAGGGCTGCTGATACCGCCAACGGCGTAAAAGGCGTTGATTGCACATCCGTTTCGGCCCGCCCATCCGACAGGGTATAGCCCATCCCGAATTTTAATTTTTGCGGGATCGCCTGCCAGTCGAGTTTCACCCCGGCGCTGTGGATGGTGTCTTTGTTTCTAGCTCCCCAAACCTGGTTGGGATTGGCGAGGTTGGTTGTCGCGACGTAGTACCCGGCCTGCGCCAGACGGTAGATCTCGACACTGTAGAATGCCGTCGCACTAAAGTGCTGAACCGGCGCATACGACACATCGCCGTCGAGCAGCAGTGATTTCGAACGCTGCCGGCCATAAGTGGTGTTCGGATAGGTTTCTTTGGCCAAACCGGCTGCGCCATTCAGGGTTAAGCTTGCAGACACATCGAAGGTCGCCCCTGACTTCACTTCGTGGCGGAGGCGGTCGGCCAAATGATATGTCCGCAGCAGCGGATGCTCGATCGACTGATTGGCGGGCGAGGCATTGAGATAGTTCAGAGTGTGACTGGCGTTCCACGAGGCGTCATCACGGAACTCAGAACCTGAGCGGTGCGCGTAGCTGTACGAGACCCAGCCTGAACCAATCTCAAAGCTTGATAGCAGCTTGGCCTTCAGCGTGTGTTCGTCGGACTGGCTGACCTGCTGATAGGTACGCGATTTGAACTCGCCCACGTAGGTGAGGCTGAGACGTGTTTGAGGTAAGAAGCGATAAGCCACCTCGGCCTTTGCGCGGTGAAACGTGAAACTGCGCGGCAAGTTGTAGCGGATATAGCGGCTGATGCCGGGCGGCACCGAGACAACCTGATCCTGCGCCTCGTTGGGGACATAACTGTATAATTCACGCGCAGTGCGGTTGTCCCGGTCATCGAAAGTATAACTCGCCGCGAGATCAAAGCTTTTCCACTCGCGCGATGTCAGCCCCACATGCAAGAACGTTTTACGGATCTCGCCGTCAAGCGAGGTGCGCGGCAACGCTTCGCGCACTATGAGATTGGGATTGGTGGTGTAAGGAAAAAAAGGGTCATCCTGCTTTTGAATTGCGTGGGATAGTTTTCCGGTCAAACGCGTCTTCGCCGTCAGCGCATAGGTGCTCGATAACGAGAACCGATGCGCGGAATTGTCCGGGGGCAAACTGTACTGCGCTACCGCGAAGGGATAGCCGGCAAACGCGCCGGCGGGCCACGACGGGCCGAATGACCGTGAATAAGGGTTGGGTACGGCGATTGATTTAATGGCGTTGTCGAAGGTTGCCAGTTCATAGGCCGCGGCCCACTGCCACCGCAGGTCCGTGTAACTAAGGGATGCATTCATCCGGTGCGTGGTGTAATCGACCGGCTGGGGGAAAAAGATGCCGACGGGGAAATTCGCTTCATGACCAAAGGCCGTGGCATCGGCGCGCAACCCGTCTCGTTTGTGACGGTCGAATGTAAAACGCAGTTCATAGCCGGTTCCCGCCGGGATCAGCGCTACATTGCCACCCATGAACTGCCATTCGGTTTTCAGCTCAAGCGGCTTGAGGCTTTGCGCGAGCGTGGTGAAGCGCTGCGATGAATTGCCGCTGACCCAGGTGCTTGGCAATGTCAGCATACCGGTGCCGGCCCCGATAAACGGCGTTTGCGCGCTTTCGGTAAAGTTTCGGGTAAACCCCCGGTAGTAGGCGCCAATTTGCCACTGGCCTTGCTGGCCATAGCGGGCGAACAGATCGCGCAAATCCGTTCCTAAAATAGATCCCCCCGCATCCCAGAATTGAGTGCCGTCTGTCGTCCAGGCGTCGCGGCCCGAGAACAGGCCCTTGAGGATTGGAAAAAGTCCCTTCTCGGGAATGCCGCCGTAACGCGCGAAATGGAATGTGTCGTCGCTCTGATAGCCAAATCCTGCTTCAAGCGTATTCAAAAAAAATTGCGCGGGCGGTGCAACGGGCGTTGCTTCGCCGAGGTCAAAACTATCCTCCTGAGCTTGCGCATCCCACGCGGCGATCAGTAAAGGGGCAATCAGCAGGCGTACTGCGCGGATCGGTGTGTTTTGCCGGCAGCGCGTCATCGCTCGAACCTGATGCCCGAGGGATGATTAGAGCCGTGGATCTGGCTGTGGCAGTTCAGGCATCCACGCAAGACGGCCATGCGCGAAGGGGCCGCTCCGCCTGGAATGCTGGCGCCGCTGAAAGGCTGGCTGTTATGCAGTGTAGATTCATGGCAGTTCTGGCAGAGGTACGGCGTGCGCTGTTTCAGCAAGCTGGCCTGCACCGACCCATGCGGCGTGTGGCACAACGTACATTCCTCTTGCACCGGCGGATGCTCCCACAACATCGGCCCGCGTTTTTCGTCATGGCACGTATAGCAGGTGTCGTTAACCGTGTCGGCCGTCAATAGAAACGGCGCG
>JAEUKM010000129.1 GCA_016793085.1 Rhodospirillaceae bacterium | reverse complement strand
TTACGCGCTTGACCGTGACGATGCGCGCCGCGCGCTGGCCGTGTCGGGATTCAATCCGGGCGCGCTGTTGATTACCGGCGTGCCGCGCGCTTCGGTAGGGCAGAATGGCTTGGAGGAGATTTTCAATTCCATGCTGGTGGTGCGCACCAACAACAGCATTGCCGCCCTTTACGATAAAACGCATCTGGTGCCCTTCGGTGAATACCTGCCGCTACGCGGATTGATTCCGTTCCGCAAGCTGACCGAAGGCACGATGGATTTCAGCCCCGGGCCTGGGCGCACAACTGTATCCGTCGACAACACGCCGCCTTTCAGTCCGCTCATCTGCTACGAGGCGATTTTTTCGGGCGAAGTGACAAGCCCGGCCACGGCTGACGGCGCGCGGCCCTTGTGGCTTCTGAACATCACCAACGATTCATGGTTCGGCGACAGCTCGGGCCCACGCCAACATCTGGCCGAAGCGCAACTGCGTGCGGTCGAAGAAGGGCTGCCGCTGGTTCGTGTGGCCAACACCGGCATCTCGGCGGTGATCGACCCTTATGGGCGCGTGCTGTCGCGCATCGGGCTGAACGAGCGCGGCACGCTCGATTCCCCGCTGCCCCAAGCCCTGCCAAGTCCCACGCTTTTTGGGCGCGGCGGGCAAAGCATTCCTATAGCGTTGATATTGCTGGGTGTTGTCGGCTGGGTCATTGCATGGCGGCGGATCAAGGCCGCAACCTAGCTTCTTTTTGACACATTTTAGTGTTTTAAATCAAAGTCTTACAGCTTCACCAGGTTTGCGCAGCACCGTGTTTTGTGTCAAAAAAGTAGAACTGTGGCGTTTACGCTACAACGGTTGATATATATAGCGGTCTGTCACAATTTAGGGGTTGGTCCGGTCCACCCCCTAAGACAAAGGAACACCGGGAATGGCACTGCCCCAAGAAGACGATCTGGACGACACCGGCTTTTCACGCTCCTCGCGCGGGCGGATGCCTTCGGGCAAACCGAACCCTGTCGACGTGCACGTCGGTTCGCGTGTGCGCCTGCGCCGCACGCTGCTCGGCATGAGCCAAGAGAAGCTGGGCGAAGCCTTGGGCCTGACATTCCAGCAGGTGCAGAAATACGAGCGCGGCGCAAATCGTATTGGCGCGAGCCGCTTGTGGGATTTAAGCCGCGTGCTTGATTGCACCGTGCAATTCTTCTTCGACGAAATGGACGACGCCACACAAGGCTCGAGCCCGCGCAATTTGTCGGAAACCTCGCGCGACATCGACCTGCCCGAGAGCGACCCCATGACCAAGCGCGAAACGCTGGAACTGGTGCGCGCCTATTACCGCATCAAGGATTATCACGTACGCCGGCGCATCTATGATCTGGCGAAATCGCTGGCCACCACCGAAGAGGGCCCGGACAGCGACGAGTGATTTTGGACGAATGATTTAGCTGGGCGTTTCGAACAGAAGCGCGGCGCTTAAAAATTCGTTCTGAACATATGACAACGCCGCTTCGAACACCGAAGCGGCGTTTTTATTTTCGGCGCATGAAGCACTGTGCACCGCACTACGCCACAAGCGGCGACACATCTCGCGCGACCGTTACGCGCGGCGGTTGGGGAATGTCATATAAAGGCGTGTGATTCCTGACACGATGGCCGGGAATCGGCGCGCTTGCGAATTGTCAAAAACCAGAAAGTGTTGAGAAACAAGGCCTTGTATGTCACCCATGGCCTTCGAGGCGCCAAGGGTGGGCAGTTCAAGCTATCATCGGGCCGCATGGTTGAGCCCGGCGCCCCCTAAAGCACAGCATTTTCACGTCTTCAAACTGGAGGGAAAACATGTTGCGTCAACATTGGTTATCGACGGCTGCGGTCGGCGTCCTGACAAGCGCGCTTGCGGGCAACGCACTGGCCCAGGTGCAGCTGGAAGAGATCGTCGTCACGGCGCGCAAGACCGAAGAGCGCCTACAGGACGTGCCGATCAGCGTGACCGCCTTCAGCGCCAAGGAATTGAGCGAGCGCGGCCTGACCGACGTGTTCAAGGTCGCGACCTTCACGCCCGGTTTCTCGTTCGAAAAGACCAACCGCTACGGCGCGCAGGGCGGCACCAGCCGTCCGGTCATCCGCGGCCAGTCCAACATTTTGGGCGAAGGCAACGCGGCGATTTTCGTCGACGGCATTTTGTTCACCGACAACATCCTGTCGTTCCCGTTCGATCTGGTGGAGCGCGTTGAGACCATCAAAGGTCCGCAGGCCGCGCTGTTCGGCCGCGCCACGTTTGCCGGCGCCATCAACCTGATCACCAAGAAGGGCACCAACAACTTTGAAAACAAAGTGAGCGTGCGCGCCGCCGAGTACGACGACTACGAAGTGAACCTGATGTCGCGCGGCCCCGTCGTGGAAGACAAGGTCTTCTACATGCTGCACGGCCGCTACTACGACTTCGCCGGCCAGTACCGCAACACGCTGGACGGCAAGAAGGTCGGCGGCGAAGAGTCCAAGGGCATCAACGGCGCCCTGGAATTCAACCTGACCGACAACCTGACGGCCAGCGTCAGCATGGGCTACAACGAGGACGATGACGACCTTGCCGCCATCGGCCTGCAAGACCGCTTCAGCAATAACTGCTTCCTGAACCGTCCGCGCCAATACTATTGCGGCGAGGTGAAGCGTCTGAACAGCGTGACGATCGACCGCGCCGGCTTGCAGGGCAAGGAAGGCGTACACCGCGATTCCACACGCCTGTTCGGCTCGATCACCTACGAAAACGACGACATTACCATTACATCCAACACCGGCCTGTTCTGGACCAACACGGAGTATGGTTACGATTCGACTTTCCAGGGCGGCACGGCTTTCGGCCTGACCACGGTTCCGGGCACCACGGTCGCGCGCGCCGCCACTGACCCGATCCGCATTCAGTCCACCTTGCGCAACGAAGTGACGAACCGCGACGAATGGTCGCAGGAAGTCCGCGCCTCCAGCGCGCAAGACAAGCCCATCCGCGGCTTGATGGGCGTATTCTACTATCAGCGCCGCCGCGCGCTGGAAGAACGCCACTTCGCCGCGACTGCCCCCACCATCGACTTCGGCACCGACCGCGTCGACAACAAGGCGGTGTTCGCGTCATTGACCGGTGACTTCACCGACCAACTGACCGGCTCGGTGGAACTGCGTTATGCCGAAGATAAAATCGGCAACTTCAAGCGCACTGTCACGTTGGCCGGGGTCACGCGCACCGACGTGCTGATCGAGAACAACTTCAAGTCCTGGTCGCCGCGCTTTACCCTCGACTACAAGCCGACCGAGGACACGCTGATCTACGGTGTGATCGCCAAGGGCAACAAGCCCGGCGCCATCAACGCCGACCCGCGCTTCCCGCCCGACATTCAGTTCGCGAAGGAAGAAAGCAGCTGGAATTACGAAATCGGCACCAAGAATAATTTCTTGAACAACACGGTGGCCTTGAATCTGGCGGCATACTATGTCGACTGGACCAACCAGCAGCTGACCACGACCTTCGTGTTCCCCACGGGCGGCACGCAGTCGTACCTGATCAACGCCGCCAAATCGCGCGTGAAGGGCTTTGAGGCCACCGTCAGCGCGGTCTTGACCGATTATTTCACGGCCAGCGCATCTTATGGCTTGAACGATGCGAAGTTCAAAGAACTGAACGATCCGGAAGCGAACGAGCTGTTCGGCAATCCGTCGGTCGCCGGCAAGCGCACGCCGAACGCGCCGAAGCATCAGGCCACGTTGAGCGGCAAGTTCACCTATCCGGTGGCCGATGACGTGAACGGCTTCTTCCGCAGCGACTTCGCCTACACCGGCCGCAAGTTCGACCAGGTCTACAACCTGGCGCACACCGGCGAGCAGTACCTGTTGAACCTGAAGCTGGGCGTTGAGAACGACGCCTGGAACTTCACGCTGTTCGTGGACAACCTGACCGACGACCGCTCGGTCTCCACCATCGTGCGTTACGTCGACCAGATGAACCTGAACGTGGCGCCCAATGCCAATCCGGCCCTGAACAACGTGGCGGGCACGACGACCCAGGAACGTGCCTTCCAGTACCCCTTGGCCGACAAACGCCGGTTCGGGGTAACGGCGAGCTACAAGTTCTAATCCTGACAACCTCATCTTCGAGATCAAAGCCCCGCCCCTCAACGGCGGGGCTTTGTTTTTTGGCCCTAAATACCGCCCGGATGGACTAGGCCGGGCCCAAACCCTTGCCAAAGCGCCGGTTTTTAGCTACCCCCAACGCCCTCACATGGATGCGGCCCCGCCCCTTAAACGGCGGGAAGGCCCGTCCGAACGATGCGGTCCCCCCAACGGAGAGCACTGTGGCGAAGACGAACTATATCTTCACGAGCGAGTCTGTGTCTGAAGGACACCCGGATAAAGTCAGCGACCGCATTTCCGACGCCATCGTGGACTTGTACTTAGGCGCCGACCCCCAGGCCCGCGTGGCGCTGGAAACCCTGTGCACCACAAATAGAATCGTCCTGGCTGGCGAAGTGCGCGGCCCCGGCAGCATTACTTATGAACGCCTGGTCGAAACCGCCCGCCAGGCCGTGAAGGACATCGGCTACGAGCAGGAAGGCTTCCACTGGAAAACCGCGCAAGTTGATTGCCATGTGCACGCGCAGTCCGCCGACATCGCAGTTGGCGTGGATGCCGCCGGCAACAAGGATGAAGGGGCGGGCGACCAGGGCATCATGTTCGGCTACGCCGTCAACGAAACGCCGGAATTCATGCCGGCGCCGATCCATTATTCACACCAGATTCTGAAACGTCTGGCCGATGCGCGCCATGCCAAGGATGTGCCGTTCCTGGAGCCCGACGCGAAAAGCCAGATCAGCCTGAAGTACGAGAACGGCAAGCCGGTGCGCGCCACCTCTATTGTCGTGTCCACGCAGCACACGCCCGACGTCGACCAGGAAACCTTGCGCAACTATGTGCGCAAAGTGGTGTTGGACGTTCTACCCAAGGGCTGGATGTGCCCCGAAGACGAATTCTACGTGAACCCCACGGGCCGTTTCGTCATCGGCGGGCCCGACGGCGACACCGGTTTGACGGGCCGCAAGATCATTGTCGACACATACGGTGGGGCTGCGCCCCACGGCGGCGGCGCCTTCTCGGGCAAAGACCCGACCAAGGTGGACCGCTCGGCCGCTTACGCCGCGCGCTACCTCGCCAAAAACGTTGTGGCTGCTGATTTGGCCGATCGCTGCCTGATCCAGCTGGCTTATGCAATCGGCGTCGCCAAGCCGCTGGCCGTATATGTGGACACGCAAGGCACCGGCCGCGTGGACGAAGACAAGCTGTCGAAGGTGCTGCAGGAGCTGATGAACTTGAGCCCCCGCGGCATCCGCGAACACCTGAAACTGAACCGCCCGATTTACACGCGTACGTCGTCTTACGGCCACTTCGGCCGCGAGCCCGACGGCGCCGGCGGCTTCAGCTGGGAACGTCTCGACCTCGTTCCCGCGCTCGAATCCGCGTTCGGTGTCTGAGACCAACACAGGGCCGCGCGTTCTTCATTACGGACGGCGCAAGGGCAAGCCCCTTACCACTGCCCGCCAGACCGTCCTTGATACGCTGATGCCGCGCTTGAGAATCGACCCGCCACAAAGCGGGTCGATGATCGACGTCCGCGCGCTGTTCCCGCAAACCACGACCGACATCTGGCTTGAGATCGGCTTCGGCGCGGGCGAGCACTTGGCGACACAAGCCGCGCGCAATCCGGATGTCGGCATCATCGGCGGGGAAGTGTTCATCAACGGCGTCGCCTCGCTGGTGCGTTATGTGGACGCGCAGTCATTGAAGAACATCCGCATCTTCAACGACGATGTGCGCCTGCTGCTGCCCGCCCTGCCCGATGGGTGCCTGTCCCGCGTGTTCGTCCTGTTCCCGGACCCCTGGCCGAAAGTGCGCCATGCCAAGCGCCGGTTCATCGGCCCTCAGAACCTCAACCACCTGGCCCGCGTCATGCGCCCGGGGGCCGAACTGCGCATCGCCAGCGACCACCCGGTCTACATCCAGTGGGTCATGGAGCAGGTACCACCCCACCCGGCCTTTACCTGGCAGGTCACCGGCCCCGAGGACTGGGCGACCGCGCCCCCGGACCATGTGGAGACTCGTTATCAGCTAAAGGCCGGGAAAGAGGGGCGAAAACCGGCTTTTTTCCGCTTTTTCCGCACCGCCGCTCGGGCTTAAGGGCCGCCGGAAAAAGCCCGGAAACCCTTGCAAAACGGGCCAAATCGCATTATATGCGCGCCATAACTTTTCACTGTCGATCGACTGGAAAGTGGCCCCAACCGGCCACTTTTTTTATTGCCTGAAATCAGGCGATTCGCGGGGTCGGCAGGACCAACACGACGGAGTTCTTTTGGAACGGCTGCTGGCGCTGGAAGACCGCATCGCCCCCACTCTGGAAGCCATGGGCTTCGAGGTGGTGCGGGTGGCGCTGTTGAACAACGGCGGTCAGCGCACGGTGCAAGTGATGGCCGACCGCGCCGACGGGACGCTGATCAGCATCGACGAGTGCGAGGCCATCAGCAACGCCCTGTCGGCGATCTTCGACGTCGAGGAGCCGATTGCCGGCGCTTACGATTTGGAAGTGAGTTCGGCGGGCATCGACCGGCCCTTAACGCGGCCGAAGGATTTTGAAACTTACGCCGGTTTCGAAGCGAAGATCGAGACCAAGCTGGCTGTCAACGGCCGGCGCCGCTTCAAAGGGCCGGTGAAGGGTTTAAGCGAGACGGGTGATGCGGTGATTACGGTGGACGGTGCGGACGTGGCGCTGCCGGTTGCGAACATCGCGAGCGCGAAACTGATTTTGACCAACGACCTGATTGCGGCCACCGCCAAAGGCAAGCCGCAAAAGGCAAACGAGCGAAAAGCGAAGTAGGAGACACATCCATGGCAACACAAAGCATCGGCATGGCGCGCCCGGAACTGATCCAGGTGGCCGACACCGTCGCCCGCGACAAGAACATCGACCGCGAGGAAGTGTTCATCGCCATGGAGCAGGCCATTCAGAAGGCCGGCCGCTCGAAGTACGGGCACGAGAAGGACATCCGCGCCACCATCGACCGCAAGACCGGCGAAATCCGGCTGGCGCGCTACATCACCATCGTCGAGACCGTGGAAGACGAAAACACCCAGACCACGCTGGATAAAGCCAAGAAAAAGCACCCTGAACTGAACATTGGCGATTCAATCGTCGATCCCTTGCCGCCCATCGATTTCGGTCGTATCGCCGCCCAGACGGCCAAGCAGGTGATCGTGCAGAAGGTGCGCGATTCCGAGCGCGCACGCCAGTACGCCGAGTACAAGGACCGCGTAAGCGAAGTCGTAAACGGCCTGGTGAAGCGCGTGGAATTCGGCAACGTGGTGGTCGATTTGGGGCGTGCAGAGGGTATGTTGCGCCGTGACGATCTGATTCCGCGCGAGCATTTCAAGAACGGCGACCGCGTGCGCGCCCTGATCAACGCCGTCCGCCAGGAGCCGCGCGGGCCGCAGATTTTCTTGTCGCGCACCGCACCCGACTTCATGAAGGCGCTGTTCACCCAGGAAGTGCCGGAAATCTACGACGGTATCATTGAAATCCGCTCGGTCGCGCGCGACCCCGGCAGCCGCGCGAAAATCGCGGTCATCTCGAATGACTCTTCCATCGACCCGGTCGGCGCCTGCGTGGGTATGCGCGGCAGCCGCGTGCAGGCGGTGGTGGCCGAACTGCAAGGCGAGAAGATCGACATCATCAACTGGAGCGAAGATCCGGCCACCTTCGTGGTCAACGCGCTGGCGCCCGCCGAAGTGTCGAAGGTGGTGCTGGACGAAGACGCGGGCCGTATTGAAGTGGTGGTGCCCGACGATCAGTTGTCACTCGCAATTGGAAGACGCGGCCAGAACGTGCGCCTGGCCTCGCAATTGACGGGCTGGTCCATCGACATTCTGACCGAAGCCGAAGAGTCGGAACGCCGTCAGCAGGAATTCACCGTGCGCTCGCAACTGTTCATCGATGCTTTGGATGTGGACGATGTGTTGGCGCGCCTGTTGGTAACCGAAGGCTTCACCTCGGTGGAAGAAGTGGCGTTCGTGCCGCTGGAAGACATCGCCGAGATCGAGGGCCTGGACGAAGAAGTGGCCAACGAACTGAAGAGCCGCGCGCAAGCCTTTATCGAGGAAGAAAACAAGAAGACCGAATCGCGCCTGAAGGAATTGAAGGTGGCCGACGATCTGACCGGGGCCGACATCGAAGGCCTGGATATGAAGAAAATCGTGGCCCTCGCCGAGAAGGGCGTGAAATCCCTGGACGATCTGGCCGACCTAGCCGGCGACGAACTGGTGGAAATGCTGGCGCCGAGCCCCATGACGCTGGAGACCGCCAACAAGATCATCATGGCCGCCCGCGCCCACTGGTTCCCCGAGGGCGAGACCTCAGACGCTTCCGCCGCGCCCGGCGGAGCGTAGAGAGTTTAACGGTCAGATCCGGCGGCAGAGCAAAACACCCATGCCGCACGACGATAAAACGGCCCGACAGTGCATTGTGTCCGGTGAAACACACCCGGTCAGCGAGATGGTGCGCTTTGTGGTGGGCCCCGACGAAGAGATCGTCGCCGACGTGGCCGGGCGGTTGCCGGGCCGTGGTTTGTGGTTGAGCGCCAAGCGCGATATGATAGAAACAGCCGCCGCAAAACGGCTGTTTTCCAAGGCTGCGCACCGCCCTGTCCGCGTTTCAGAGACCCTGGCGGACACGGTGTCGGAACTTCTAAAACGTCGTTGTCTCGATACGCTTGGCCTAGCCCGCCGCGCCGGTTTGACGGCGGTCGGGGCCGACAAGGTCCGGGCGCAAGCCGCTTCGGGCCAAACGGCCGTTCTGGTGGAAGCCGCCGACGGTTCGAAAGGCGAACGGGACAAGATGGTGGCCTGTGCGCGCGGTGCCAAAGTGGTGGATGTCTTTAACCGCCACGAGATCGGGGCGGCGCTGGGTCGCGATGAAGCCGTGCATGTGGGTTTGACGAGCGGCGGGTTGACGACGGTGTTTTTAACGGAAGTGGCGCGCTACGACGGCGTGCGGAGCAGGTCAGTAGTGCCATGAACAACACATCACGCTGCAGCCGTTGAACCCCGAACATTTTTAAAGAGACGATTGAGAGCAGAATGCCAAACGAAACGCCGAGCGACACCAAAGCCAAAACGCCCCTGACCCTGGGGCGCGGCAAGCTTGGTCTGAACAAGACCGAGGTTGAGACCGGGCAAGTCCGGCAAAGCTTCTCGCATGGCCGGTCAAAGGTCGTGCAGGTCGAGCGCAAGCGTCAGCGCAAATTCGAGATCGGCGCCGACGGCAAGGTGCTGGAAGTAAAACCTGTACCTGTTGCCGCGCCCAAGGTTGAAGCGCCTGTCAAAGACGCCACCCACGGTACGCTGACGGGCGCCGAGCAGGCGCACCGCCTTAAAGTTCTTCAGGACGCCATGAAGGCGGACGAGGAATCGCGCCGCGTCGCCGAGGAAGAAGCCGAACGCCGTGCGGCCGAGGAAGCCGCCCGCGCCGAAGAGGAAAAGCGCCTAGCCGCCGAAGAAGCCGCCCGCGCCAAGACTGAACCGGCCGCCGGGGTGACCGCGAAAGCGCCCGAAGCGCCGCACACTATCGCGCGCATTGTCACCGAGCAGCGCCCGGTGCAGGTGAAAACACCCGCCGCCCGCGCCGCCGCCCTGGAAGAAGAAGAGGAAGAGCCGCGCCGCAAGCAAAGCAAGACAGGCCACAAGCCGCCCTCGCCCGGACGGCGCGGAGATACGCGCCGCCGCGAAGGCAAGCTGACGATCTCGGCCGCCCTTGACGCCGACGACCGCGTTGAGCGTTCAAGATCCGTCGCCGCCATGCGCCGCGCGGTGGAAAAAGAAAAACGAAAGATGCAGCTGGCCCAGTCGCGCCCCGAAAAGATCGTGCGCGAAGTGGTGCTGCCCGAAACGATTACGGTTCAGGAATTGTCCAACCGTATGGCCGAACGGTCGGTGAACGTTATCAAGTCGCTGATGAAAATGGGTGTTATGGCGACAATCAACGAAGTCATCGATGCAGATACCGCCGAGCTGGTGGCCCAAGAGTTCGGCCACACGATCAAGCGCGTGACCGATTCCGATGTCGAAGACAGCTTGAATGTGGTGACGGACGACAGCGACGCGCAAGTGTCGCGGCCGCCGGTCGTGACCATCATGGGCCACGTCGACCACGGCAAGACATCGCTTTTGGACGCCTTGCGCCAGACCAACGTCGCGGGCGGCGAAGCGGGCGGCATTACCCAGCATATCGGCGCCTATCAGGTGAAGACCGACAGGGGCGTTATCACTTTCATCGATACGCCGGGCCACGAAGCTTTCACCGCCATGCGCGCGCGCGGCGCGAAGGTGACCGACATTGTGGTGCTGGTGGTGGCCGCCGACGACGGCATCATGCCCCAAACGATCGAAGCCATCCGCCACGCCAAGGCGGCGGAAGTGCCGATCATTGTGGCCATCAACAAGATCGACAAGCCCGGCGCCAACCCGGCCCGCATCCGCCAGGACCTGCTGAACCACGAAGTAGTACTGGAAGAAATGGGCGGCGAGACCTTGAGTGTCGAGGTGTCGGCGATCAAGAAAACCAACTTGGACAAGCTGGTTGACGCCATTCTGCTGCAAGCGGAAGTACTGGACCTGAAAGCCAACCCCAGCCGCGAAGCCGCCGGCGCCATTGTTGAAGCCAAGATGGAAAAGGGCGTTGGCCCGGTCGGCACTGTATTGGTACAGCGCGGAACATTGCATGTCGGCGATATCTTCGTTGCCGGTTCACAGTGGGGCCGTGTGCGTATTCTGATCGACTACAACGGCAAGCAAATTAAAGAGGCAATGCCTTCAGCGCCTGTGGAAGTGGTGGGTTTCTCGGGCGTGCCGGCGGCGGGCGATGACTTCATCGTCGTGGCGGATGAAGCCAAGGCGCGCGAAATCTCCGAGTTCCGCACCCGCAAACAGCGCATCGCGGGGCAGGCGGGCAGCGTCGGCACCACCACGATGGAGCAGATGTTCGCCAAGATCAAAGCCGGCGAAGCCAAAGAGCTGGCCATCCTGATCAAGGCCGACATGCAAGGCTCGGTCGAAGCGTTGACGGGTACGCTGACGAAGCTCGGCACTGATGAAGTGAAAGTAAACGTGATTTACGGAGCCGTCGGCGCCATCAATGAATCCGACGTCACGCTGGCCAAAGCGTCCAACGCCGTCATCATCGGTTTCAACGTGCGCGCAAATGCACAGGCGCGTGAAGTTTCCAAGCGTGACGGGATCGATATCCGTTACTACTCGATCATCTACGACGTCGCTGACGACGTGAAGAAGGTGCTGACGGGCATGCTGGCCCCAACCTTCAAGGAAAACTTCATCGGTTACGCCGAAGTGCGCGAGGTCTTCAATATCACCAAGGTCGGCAAAGTGGCCGGCTGCCGCGTGACCGAAGGCGTGATCAAACGCGGCTGCAAAGTGAGATTGCTGCGCGACAACGTCGTGATCCACGAGGGCGATCTGGCGCAGCTGAAGCGCTTCAAGGATGACGCCAAGGAAGTCCGCGAAGGTTACGAATGCGGCATGGCGCTGGCGAACTACAATGACATCCAGAAGGGCGACATGATCGAGTGTTTCGAAATGGAACGCGTCGAAGCCACGCTGTAATTGAGAATTCACCGGGCTGCGGGACTTTCCGCGGCCCGGTGCAAGACGACGGGAATCGTCATGCCCCGCCACCGCAACAATAAACAACCTCCGGGTCAGCGCCTGCTGCGTGTAGGCGAGGAAATCCGCCATGCACTGGCGGAAGTGTTTGAGCGCGAGACGTTCCGCGACCCGGATCTGGCCAACGTGAGCTTGACGGTCACCGAAGTGCGCCCGAGCCCCGACCTGCGCCATGCGCGCGTGTACGTGGTGCCCTTGGGCGGCGGCGACACTACGGCGATCATGGAAGGCTTGAAGCGCGTGAAGCCGTTCCTGCGCCGGCGCATCGCCGAGATGATCCAGATGAAATTTCTGCCCGATCTTGTATTCGCGGCGGATACGACCTTCGATCAGGCCGAGCGCATTGCGACATTGCTGCACCGCCCCGAAGTGGCGCGCGATCTGCGGCGCGATGATGACGATGAGCCGCCGCAGCACGACGATGTCGGTTCGCGCGCAGGGCTTGGTCCCGGTTCGCGCGCAGGGCATGGTCCCGGTTCGCGCGCAGGGCGCGACGAAGAAGAATAATGGGCAAAAGACGCGGACAGCCGGTTCACGGCTGGCTGAATATCGACAAGCCGGAAGGAATTACGTCTGCCGCGGTGGTGGCGCGCGTGCGCAAGCTGTTGAACGCCGCCAAGGCCGGTCACGCCGGCACGCTGGACCCGCTGGCCACAGGCGTCATCCCCATTGCCTTGGGGGAAGCCACCAAGACCATGTCCTTCGCCATGGACGGCGATAAAACCTACACCTTCACCGCCATCTGGGGTGCGGCGACAGACACCGACGACCGTGAAGGCAAAGTGATTGCCACCTCCGACGTACGCCCGACTCGGGCGGCGATCCTGGCGGCCCTTCCCCGATTCGTCGGCGAGATCGACCAGGTGCCGCCCGTCTATTCCGCCATCAAGGTGGATGGAGCCCGCGCCTACGATTTGGCCCGCGATGGTGAAAACGTCGAACTTAAGCCGCGCAAAATTTCCGTCTATTCATTTGATTTAGTTGGAGAAAGTGCATCTGAAATTGACCACTTCAGAGTCCACTGCGGCAAGGGGACATACATCCGGGCGCTGATTCGCGACTTGGCGCAAGCCCTTGGAACTGTTGCACATATCGGCGCTTTGCGGCGCACGGCTTGCGGCCCGTTCGCTGAAAATACCTCAATTTCGCTGGATAAATGGGAGTCCCTTGGGCATAGTCCCGCCGCCTTGGCGCACCTGAGGCCTGTCAGAACCGTGCTGGACGACATCCCGGCCCTGGCTCTGACCGATCAGGAAGCGCACCGCCTTCGCCACGGACAAAGCCTTGCTCTGTTCCCCGTGGCCCAGCGAAACCCCCAGGCCAGACTCGCACAGGGCATTCCTGTGCAAGCGGTGTTGGGAGAAACGCTGGTGGCGATCGCCGAGGTCGGGACCGGCATGCTGCGTCCCGTGCGCGTGATGTCTTACGAGTAAACAAACGCGTTTGCCCTTCAGAAGTGCCTCGATTGATCAAACGGCACTTGGCCAGCAAATGTGACCAACGAAAAAGGAGTACCCGATGTCGATTACCGCCGAGCGCAAGCAAGCGCTCATCAAAGAGTATGCCACCAAGAAAGGCGACACAGGCTCGCCGGAAGTTCAAGTGGCCGTCTTAAGCGAACGCATCAAAAACCTGACCGATCACCTGAAAGACCACAACAAGGACAACCACTCCCGCCGTGGCCTACTGGTGATGGTTGGTCAACGCCGCCGCATGCTCGATTATCTCAAGAGCATTTCGAGCGACCGTTACGACTCGCTGATCAACCGCCTCGGCCTGCGCCGCTAAACCCCGCGCATGGCCAATACCGACGGCTCACACTGCTGAACGCTGCCCGCATGGTGCGGGCGGCGCCATTGGCGTTGTGTTGAGTGCGGCAAACGTCGCGTGTTGGGGAAGACTTAAGTTACCGCCGCGCTTGTTTGGCTTTTACGCCAGATTTGCTGATGCCGCGCATGACCCCCGGAAAGGTCCGGGGCCGCTGCGGAGGATCGAAATCCCGGCTTAGGGAATCCCGTGAAGGCACGGGACTTCTGACAGCGAGCCGGGCGCACAATCCGGTGCCGGTCCATGACGGAAAAGGAAAACCGAAATGTCGATGTTCAAAACGTTCCGCAAAGAGATCGAGTGGGGCGGCCGCAAGCTCGTTCTCGAAACCGGCAAGATCGCGCGCCAAGCCGACGGCGCCGTGCTGGCCACCTACGGCGAAACCACCGTGTTGTGCACGGCCGTTGGCGCCAAGTCGCCCAAGCCGGGAATTGATTTCTTCCCGCTCACCGTGAATTACCAGGAAAAGGCGTTCGCCGCCGGTAAGATTCCCGGCGGTTTCTTCAAGCGCGAAGGCCGCCCGTCTGAAAAGGAAACGCTTGTCAGCCGCCTGATTGACCGCCCGATCCGCCCGCTGTTCCACGACAGCTACCGCAATGAAACGCAAGTGGTTTGCACCGTGCTGTCGCACGACCTGAAGAACGACCCGGATGTGGTGGCCATGATCGGCGCCTCGGCGGCCCTGACTATCTCGGGCATTCCGTTCCTGGGCCCCATCGCCGCGGCCCGCGTCGGCTACATCGACGGCCAATACGTTTTGAACCCGGTCACCGAAGACTTGGAAAAGTCCGTGCTGGATCTGGTTGTGGCCGGAACCACCGAAGGCGTGCTGATGGTGGAATCCGAAGCCAAGGAACTTTCGGAAGACGTGATGCTGGGGGCCGTGAACTACGGCCACGACCAGATGCAGGCCGTGATCAAGGCCATCATCGAGCTGGCTGAACGCTGTGCCAAGGACCCGCGTGAACTGACCCCGCCGGCTCCGGCCGTCGCTGTGGTGACTGCAAAGTTCAAGGCGTTCGAGGCCGACATGGCCGCGGCCTACAAGCACGTCGTGAAACAGGAGCGTTATGCCGCCGTCTCCGAAGTGAAGAAAAAAGCCATCGCCAGCCTGGGCGATGCCGCCGATGAAATCGCCGTTGCCGGCGGTATTCTGAAGCACATGGAAAGCGACGTTGTGCGCGGCGCCATCCTGAACACCGGCATCCGCATCGACGGCCGCGACACCAAGACCATCCGCCCCATCGAAGTGGAAGTGGGCATTCTGCCCCGCGCCCACGGCTCGGCCCTGTTCACACGTGGTGAAACGCAAGCCCTGGTCACCACCACGCTGGGCACCGGCCAGGACGAACAGATCATCGACGCCCTGGAAGGCGAGTACAAAGAATCGTTCATGCTGCACTACAACTTCCCCCCGTACTCCGTGGGTGAAGCGGGCCGCATGGGCAGCCCGGGACGGCGCGAAATCGGCCACGGCAAGCTGGCCTGGCGCGCGGTGCATCCCCTGATGCCCACGGCCGAGAAGTTCCCCTACACCGTCCGCGTGGTCTCGGAGATCACCGAATCCAACGGCTCATCGTCGATGGCCAGCGTGTGCGGCTCATCGCTGGCGCTGATGGATGCGGGCGTGCCCTTGGCGCGCCCCGTGGCCGGCGTGGCCATGGGCCTGATCAAGGAAGGCGACAAGTTCGCCGTTCTCTCGGACATCATGGGTGACGAAGACCACCTGGGCGACATGGACTTCAAGGTGGCGGGCTCGGAAACCGGCATCACCTCGCTGCAGATGGACATCAAAATCACGTCCATCACCCGCGAGATCATGGAAATCGCCCTGCGTCAGGCCAAGGACGGCCGCCTGCATATCTTGGGCGAAATGAGCCGTGGCCTGACCGGCGCGCGCGAAGGGGTGGCCAGCCACGCCCCGCGCATCACCGTGATCAATATTCCGAAGGACAAAATCCGCGAAGTGATCGGCAGCGGCGGCAAAGTGATCCGCGAACTGCAGGAAACCACCGGCACCAAGATCGACATCGAGGACGATGGCACGATCAAGATCGCCTCGGCGGACGAAAACGCAACCAAGAGCGCTTTACAGAAAATCCGCGAAATCGTGGCCGAACCCGAAATGGGCGTGATCTACACCGGTACCGTCGTGAAGATCATGGAGTTCGGCGCGTTCGTGAACTTCCTGGGCAAACGCGACGGCCTGGTGCACATCTCGGAACTGGCCCCGAACCGCGTCAAGCAGGTCAGCGACGTGGTGAAGGAAGGCGACGTGGTGAAGGTGAAGTGCCTGGGCGTGGACGACCGCGGCAAGGTGAAGCTGTCGATGAAGCGCGTCGACCAAGCCACCGGCCAGGACTTGGATGCGGCCCCGCAGGCCGCGCCCGCGACGGCTTAACGCCCCTCAACCCGGATACGGCAACCCGCGCGTGAGTGTGACGCTTCCCAAGATCATCGCTCACCGCGGCTCGCCCCGGGAGGCACCCGAGAACACGCTGGCGTCGTTCCGCCGGGCGAAATTGTCGGGTGCTGCTTTTGTTGAATTCGACGTGGCGCTGACGCGCGATGCCCGGCCTGTCATCTTCCACGACGACGGGCTGGAGCGCACCTCGGACGGCCAGGGCCTTCTGGCCGATCTTGATTTCGAGCTGGTGAAACATCTCGACGCGGGCAGCTGGTTTGACCGGCAGTTCGCGGGCGAGCCCATTCCGACGCTCGAGGAAACGTTGGAGCTGCTGGCCGCTTTAGGCCTGGGCTTCAACATGGAGCTGAAGACCGACCCGGGGCGCGAAGCCGAACTGGCCAAAATCGCGCTGCCCATCGCGCTTGATATCTGGCCGAAAGATTTGCCGACCCCGTTGATCTCGAGTTTTTCACGCATCGCCGTGGCGGCTGCGCGCGAGACCGCGCCACAATGGCCCATGGATGTGATCTACGATCGCATTCCGGCCGAGTGGGCGGAGGATGCCAAGACGCTTGATCTGGCGGTGATCGGCGCCAATCACAAACATTTGACCCGCGAGCAGGTGATGGAGTTTCGCGGCTCGGGTCTGAAAATCAGCAGTTACACCGTGAACGACGTGGAGCGCGCCGCAACGCTGTTCCAATGGGGTGTCGACGCCATCTTTACCGATGTGCCGGGCGACATGGTGAAACGCTTCGGGCCTTGAAACAGCTTGCATATCGCTTGTTTTAACCTATCGCCAAGGGCTGAAATTAAGGGCGCATTCCTTGGTCCTGCACTGGAAAAGCCCTATAATTATGCCATGTGAACGCCTCATGCGGCGGCCGATCAAAAACAAGGCGCTGCGTGAACAAAAACGAGACGTAAAGGACTGCAGCCGTGAAGGCACTGAATTCTATCCTGATGTCGGGCGCGGAAGTTCTGCCGCTGATCGAGGGCGGCAAGGGCGTCGCCATTTCGACGGGCTTGAGTTCCGGGTCCTGGGCGGCGGCGGGCGGTGTGGGTACGTTCTCGGGCGTCAACGCCGACTCGTACGACAGCGGCGGCAAGGTCATCCCGCAGCTTTATCACGGCCGCACCCGCCAGGACCGCCATGAAGAACTGATCAAGTACGCCATTTCGGGCGGCATTGAGCAGGCCCGCATTGCGCATGAAACGCGCGGCAACGCCGGGGCGCTTCATATCAACGTACTGTGGGAAATGGGCGGCGCTGAACGCGTGCTGCACGGCGTGCTGGAAAAATGCCGCAACATCATCCACGGCATCACCTGCGGTGCGGGCATGCCCTATCGCTTAGGCGAGATCGCAGCCAAGTACGGCCTTTATTACTACCCCATTATTTCCTCGGGCCGCGCCTTCCGCGCCCTCTGGAAGCGCGCCTATCACAAGTTCTCGGAACTTTTGGGCGGCGTGGTCTATGAAGACCCCTGGCTGGCGGGCGGGCACAACGGATTATCCAACTCCGAAGATCCGCGTAAACCGGAAGACCCGTATCCGCGCATCGTCGAACTGCGCAAAGTGATGAACGAGGCGGGCCTGAACCGCACGCCCATCATTATGGCGGGGGGCGTTTGGTGGCTGTCGGAGTGGGAGCATTTTCTGGATAACCCGGAAGTTGGCCCCATCGCCTTCCAGTTCGGCACACGCCCGCTGTTGACGCGCGAAAGTCCGATCTCCGATGAATGGAAAAAGAAGCTGGTGCATTTACAGCAGGGCGACGTGCTCTTGCACCGCTTCAGCCCCACGGGCTTCTATTCCTCGGCCGTGAAGAATTCATACTTGCGCGAACTGGAAGCGCGCAGCGAGCGCCAGATCGCGTTTTCCGTCGACGCTGTCGGCGAACACACAGCCCCCTTCGACATGGGCCTGCGCAAAAAAGAAGTGTACGTGACGCCCGAGGACAAGGCGCGCGGCGATGCATGGCGCGCGCAAGGTTTCACCGAGGTTGTGAAAACACCCGACTCGACCTTGATTTTCGTGACCCCTGAAAAGGCCGAGGAAATCCGCGCCGATCAGATTGCCTGCATGGGTTGCCTGTCGGCTTGCGCCTTCTCGAACTGGTCGCAGGGCGAGGACGGCACGACGGGCCGCAAAGCCGATCCTCGTAGTTTTTGTATCCAGAAAACGCTGCAAAATATCGCTCATGGCGGCAACACCGACAACGAACTGATGTTCGCGGGCCACAACGCTTACCGCTTTGGCCTGGACCCCTGGTACAAAAACGGCTTCATCCCCACGGTGAAGCAGTTGGTCGAACGCATCACCTCGGGCTGGTAACGGGCATATTTTCCCTGCAGGCGGACCCGGTTGGCGTGGAAAATACGCCAAATAAAAAGATTTAAGTTTGGGTGAGTTTTCCAATCTTGGCGTATTCGTGCTCCAGGATCGAATAAACCACGCTTGACCACCACTTGCCGCGCGCGAACGTCGTGTCGCGCATCATGCCCTCGCGCGCCATGCCCAGCTTCTGCATCACCCGGATGGACGCCTTGTTGTCGGGCGCGCACTGCCCGAGCACGCGGTGCAGCTTGAAATGACTGAAAGCGGCGTGAAGCAGACAGGCGCCGATTTCGGTGGCGTAGCCCTGCTTCCAGTATTTGCGGCCGATGCCGAACCCGATTTCGCCCTGGCGGTGCACGGGATCGGTGATGCGCAACACCGCTTCGCCGATGATGACCCCTGAATCCTTGCGCGCCGAAGCAAGGTAATAGTTGATCCGGGGCTTGATGGACTGCTCCTGCACGGCCCACAGAATCAGCGCCGAGATTTGCTCGGCCGAGGGCGGCTCGGTGGCGTGGTGTTCCCAATAGCTGGCATCGCGCACGTTTTCCTGCACCGCAGGCGTATCGGCTGTTGTGTACTCGCGAATGACCAAACGGCGTGTGATCATGGGGAGTGTAAGTGGCGGAAACGCTGGGACATTTGTCATTGGGCCCAGTCTATCACGGCCCACCAGCCCGCCCAAGAACCTCGCCTAAACGGACACGTTTAAGGGGTTAGCGCGTCAGGAAGCGCCCGATGAAATCCTCGATGGCGGGATCGGCCAGGCCCTTGGCTTTCAGGTCGGCGCGGATGGCGCGCATATCGACGTACGGATAGTTGTGCACGGCGGAGACACCCGAGCGCGGCGTGCCCTTGACGTCGACAATGCGGAAATCGAATGGCCGCTTGCCGCTTTTGAAAACCTCGTAGGCGAGAATCTGATCGATGTCATTGTTGGGCGTGAAGGTGACCACCTTGGGCTTCACGTCGTACAGTTGCTCGGGCGCGATCTCATCGGCGGCGGCAATGATGAGCTCGTCGCCCACCTGGCACGTGCGCGCCGCAGCCCCGTTGAGCACACAGCAGCGCGAGCCGGGCTCGCCGAAGATCACATATGTGCTCAAGCGCGCGCCCGAGTTCTTGTTCCACACATCGACGAACTCGGTGGGGTAGATGCCCGCCGCTTCGCAATGCTCGGGGTCCAGTGTGATGGAGCCGTGATAGTGCAGGTCGGCCATGGTCACGCGAAGGCCATGGAGTTTGGCGCGAATCACCCTGGGCATAACGTCCTCCGGCGCAGGGACCCTGCGGCTTTTGCGGTGCGAAACGGGCGACACCATAAGCCCAAAATCGGGGCAGTCCACGCCTGAGTGAACACCCCTTGCCCGCGGAATCCCTGGGGTTTACAGTCCCCCAACCGGAACATTTAAAGAACATTCTCATGGCGCCTTCTCAGCCCGACTCGGGGGGTCTGACGCGCGGTTCAGCCGCCGCCGGAACCGGTTTGCGCGGCAAGGCCCGCAGCCGGGACCGGCCCTGGAGCGGCAGCGGCAATACCCAAGTCTATGACCCGGCAGCGGTGACGGCCGCCGTGACGCGCGGAGTGTGCCGCTGGCTGGAGGATTCAGGCTTCATCACCTTGCGCGAGTTCAAGTTGGGCACCGGGCGGCGCGCCGACGTGGTGGGCCTGAATGCCGAGGGCGCCATCGTGATGGTGGAAGTGAAAAGTACGGCGGGCGATTACCGCAACGACACCAAGTGGCTGGAGTACGTGCCCTACTGCGATGCCTTCAGCTTCGCAGTACCGCCCGAGTTTCCGTGGCAGATCCTGCCCGGCGACTGCGGCGTTGTGATTGCCGATGCGCACTCTGCCGCCGTGGTGCGCCATGCCGTTCCGCGCAAACTGCATGCGGCGCGGCGCAAGGCGCTGACGCTGAGATTCGCGCTGGCGGCGGGCCAACGCCTCTCAACGCTGCTTGATCCCCGGTTTTAAAGTTCCGCGCTTTTTAGATTATTTCAGCCGCAGGCCAGACCGACAACGCGGCCATAGCTATCGAGCTCAACGTTCAGCCGCTGGGCCGAACGGTCCTGCGACATGCGATCACCAGGACGAATGACGCGGTAGGGCACCGTCAAACGCTCTTCACGCAAGTACTGGCCCGACGTGGGCGGTGGGGCGTTGCGCGGCACGAACGTCATGCCCAAGGCGGGCACCAACACATGCCCACGGCATCCCACTAGGTATTCGGGCAACACGGGCTGGCGGATCACCGGCGGCGGCGGTCCCGAGGGCGATGACGGCGAGGCTGCTGGCGCCGAACTTTCAGGGAAAGTCGGGAACATGCCCGGACCACCCGTGCAACCCGATAGCATAAGCGAGGAGAGTGCGATAAGACGTAAAGACCGGAGAGGCATGGATGTCACCAAGGATCTACCGACTTTGTGTTTTCAGCGCCGCGATGGTGGCTGTGGTGGAGTATGACGGCACAAGGTCCGCAAGCAAGACTTTCCCGCCATAGCTTTCGACAAAATCACCGCCGACCACGTTGGCGCGGGCATAATCGGCCCCTTTGACCAGCACGTCGGGCCGGATGGCTTCGATCAGCGCCTGCGGCGTATCCTCGCCGAAGATCACCACCAGATCGACGTTGCCCAGCGAGGCCATGACGGCGGCGCGGGCAGCTTCGTTCTGCACCGGACGCGCGGGCCCTTTGAGGCGGCGCACGGAGGCATCGGCGTTGAGGCCCACCACCAGTTTGTCGCAGGCCGCGCGCGCTTGATTGATGAGCGAGATGTGCCCGGGGTGCAGCAGATCAAAACATCCGTTGGTGAAGCCGATCTTCAGGCCCTGGCGGCGCCAGGCGGCGAGGCGTGAGATCGCCGTAGGCAGATCGGCGCACTTGGCTTCGGCTGAATTCAGATCATGCCGCATGAGGGCCGCGGAAATATCCTGCGTTGTCGCAACCGCAGTTGAGTGTCGGCCTACGACCACGCCCGCCGCTACGTTGGCCAGCCTGGCCGCATCGACCATGGGAACACCGGCAGCCATGGCCACGGCCAGGACGGCCACGACCGTATCGCCGGCACCTGTTACGTCTGTGACTTCGCGGGTTTCGGCAGGCAGGTGCGCCACCGGCTCGTCCGCCGCAACAAGCGTCATGCCTTCGCCCGAGCGCGTCACCAAAACCGCTTTGACATTCGTATCCACACGCAGTTTCTGGGCCGCGGATACTAGGGTTGTCTCGGTATCGACATTGACCCCTACCGCCTCATGCAGTTCGTTGCGGTTGGGCGTGATCAGCGTGGCCCCGGCATAACGGGCGTAATTGACGCCTTTGGGGTCGACAATCACCGGCTTGCCGGCGGCCGTTGCGGCAGCGATCACCTTGCCAGCGAGAGCGCCCGCGAACAGGCCCTTGGCGTAGTCCGACAGCACGACAACGTCCACATAGGGAATTTGAGACAGCGCGGTGCGCGCCAGGTCGTCCTCGTCGGCGGCGCTGATGGCCTGCACGGTTTCACGATCGGCCCGGAGCAAATGGTGGCCGTCGAGGCTGAAGAAGCGGTTCTTGATGGTGGTTTCGCGGTGGCGCGTGACGCGCAGGAACGGCTCGACCGATGATAGCGATGCCAACAATTCGCTCACTTCACGTCCAGCGCGATCATCACCGACAAGAGAGACGAACGACACGCGCGCACCCAGGGCTACCAAGTTGCGCACGACGTTGCCCGCCCCGCCCAGCTCGCGGCTTTCGCGGGTGATGCGCAACACCGGCACCGGCGCTTCGGGCGAAATGCGGCGCACTTCGCCGTAAATGAAGCGGTCTTCCATCACGTCGCCGACGCATAAGACACGCTGCCCGGCCAGGCGGCCCAGGTAGGCCACAAGCGATGCAGAGGAGTCGTTGGCGGGTGCGGCGGTCATGGGTTTTGATCTTGGGGGCGTAATCTTAAGACAACAGGGATTTGAAGTAATGGATGGTTTTCGACAAGCCCTCGTCCAGCGGCACTACCGGTTTCCATTTTAATGTTTCTTGCGCCTTGGAAATGTCCGGGCGGCGGCGCGTGGGATCGTCCACGGGTAGCGGCTTGTTGATGAGCTTGGACGAGGATTTGGACAAATGAATGATCTTCTCGGCCAATTCAAGGATGGTGCTTTCCACCGGATTGCCGAGGTTCATGGGGCCCGTCACCGTATCGGGTGCATCCATCAGGCGCACGAAACCCTCGATCAGGTCGCTGACATAGCAGAACGAGCGGGTCTGCTGGCCGTCGCCGTAAATGGTGATGGGCTCGCCCTTGATGGCCTGGACGATGAAGTTCGACACCACGCGGCCGTCGTTGGGCAGCATGCGCGGGCCATAGGTGTTGAAGATGCGCGCCACCCGGATGCGCACCCGGTGCTGGCGGTGATAGTCGAAAAACAAGGTCTCGGCGCAGCGCTTGCCCTCGTCATAGCAGGCGCGCGGGCCGATGGGATTGACGTTGCCGTTGTAGGTTTCCACTTGCGGATGGACGGTGGGGTCGCCGTAAACTTCGCTGGTGGAAGCCTGGAAAATCTTGGCTTTGGTGCGCTTGGCCAGGCCCAGCATGTTGATGGCGCCGTGCACAGAGGTCTTGGTGGTCTGGACCGGATCGAACTGGTAGTGCACCGGCGAGGCCGGGCAGGCGAGGTTGTAAATTTCGTCGGTTTCCACGAACAGCGGGAACGTCACGTCGTGGCGGTTGAATTCGAAGGCCGTGTTGGACAGAAGCGGCGCGATGTTCTGGCGGCGGCCGGTAAACAGATTGTCCACGCACAAGACCTCATGCCCGGCGGCCAGCAATTTTTCGCACAAATGTGAGCCGATGAACCCGGCCCCGCCCGTAATCAGTACCCGCTTGCCAAATGCCATTCGTAATTTGCGCGAAATGCGCCCCCTGGACCGATTGTTTCGCGTCCGCACCCGTGCGGCGCATGTTTTCCCCGGTTTCGGGGGTCCGGCCCGGTGAAAGACTATTTCTTAATCTTTTCCAAATAGTTACCATAGATTAAGGAGCTTTTCCCAAGTTGTGTCTTGGGGGTACCACCTTGGGGCGGGTTAGGCCGCCGCGGCAGGGTGCCGATCAAGCGGAAAAAGCCCCTTTCAGGGCCAGGACGTACCGGTTTTATGAATTCGCAAGGCGCACGAGGGTATCAGGAAGGGTTGCTGGTCGACACGCTCGACCGCATGCGCCGCAATCCTGAAGGACGCAAGGTCGTGCATCTGCGGTTTTCGCAGTTGATGCCCCATAACCGCACGCCCGTGCGTATCCGCATCATCAACCGCATGTTCCGCAACCTGGAAAGCGGCCGTCAGGCGCAGCTATTCCCCATCGGTAACGACGATCTGGTGATTGTGGTGAACGCCGGAGCACAGCGCGACGTCGCCAACGTTTGCGAGCGCATCCGCACGTTGTTCGAAAGCGACCCCGTCACGCACCTGAAGGATGGCGAGCCCGACAAGTTCATTCTGTGGTTCGACCTGGGCCTGGACGCGGCCCTGGCCATTCACACCGCCCAGCAGTTGCGCGCCCATGTGCAGAAGATGCCGCCGCGGGCCGAAAACGCCTTGCCGAATTTAACCCCCGCCGTGCTGGATGATGTGCAGAAGAAGTTGGCTTTCGCAAACATCGTACCCTTCATCCGGGATCAGGTGGCTGTGCGGCTGGATCCGCAGACCAGCGCGGCCAGCATCGAGTTCTATGAATTCTTCATGGCCATTGCAGAAGTGCAGAAGCTGCTGGCGCCGCAGATCAACCTTTTGGGCGACCGCTGGCTGTTCCAGGATTTAAGCCGGACCATGGACCAGCGCATGCTGGAGATGATCTCGCGCCATCCCCATGCCCGCAGCGCGCCGGCTATCAGCCTGAACTTGAACCTGGAAACCGTGGTGACGCCGACGTTTGAAAGCTTCGTCATGCGCGTGCCGAAGGAACAGAAGGTGATCGTCGAAGTGCAGGCGGTGGACGTGCTGACCAACCTGACACTCTATAACGAGGTGGAATCGGCCCTGTCGCAAATGGGGCATGCCGTTTTGATCGACGGCCTGACCACCACGGCCTTGAGCGTGCTGGATGTGGGCAAGCTGAACCCCGATTACGCCAAGCTGGTGTGGTCGCCCGAACTGCTGAACACCATGGACCCGCGCGGGTCGCGCGCGACATCGATGATGAAGCAACTGGGCGGCAATAAGATCGTTCTGTCGCGCGTGGATTCGGCCGACGCGCTACAATGGGGCGTGCGCTCCGGGATCGGACTGTACCAGGGCCGCTTCCTTGATTCCTTCAGCAAGCCTGCGCGCAAGCCCGCGCCCGTGCGCAAGCCGGGATAATCGCCATGTCCGACGCTGAAGCACCAGATTTCATGCTGACCCATCCCTTGGGCGAAAGCCACGAGGGCCGGTTGCTGAACGATTTGCGCGCCATCGCCATGGACCCGACGCAGCATGGTATGCTGCGCCTGCATATTTCGCGCCTGGCCGAAAGCAACCGCGGCGTTGACGGCTGCCGCGCGGCCGAAACCGCCTTTGAGGAAATGGTCCGCACACGGTCCGCGCGTCTGTACCGCCTGCGCAACGCCGACCTGATGGTGATGTACGAACCGACCCAGGCCGACGTTGTTGAAAAGTGCCTGATGAAACTGCTGCGTCTGTGGAGTGCCGACCCGCTGCTGGTGAAGTTCAAGGCCGACCCGCGCAAGAACAAGATCACCAGCTGGTTCGACATGAGCCAGGACTTCCAGAAACTGATAGCTTTCGCCGAAAAGCAGGTGGGCGACGAAACCCCCGCCGGCAAGACGCTACAGGAACTGGTGGCCGAGCGCGAAGTGGCCAAGGCCAACAACGAGCGCGGCCAGCCTATGACGCCTTTGGGGTTGGCGCGGGCCGAGGAAGCGCTTGCGCGTGTCGATCTGTCCAGCTTTACCCGCCGCCAGGCCATCTGCGCCTTTGTCGAGGACGGCAAGCCCGAGCCGGTGTTCACCGAGGTGTTTGTTTCCATCGCCGATTTGCGCGAAACCTTGATGCCCGGCACCGATTTTGCCGCCAATCCGTGGTTGTTCCAGCGCATGACCCAAACCCTGGACCGGCGCGTGATGTCGCAGATGTCGCGCAAGGAAGATAAATCGCTGCTGCGCGACGGGTTCAGCGTCAACTTGAACGTGGCGACATTATTGTCGGAAGAATTCCTGACCTTCGACGACAACTTCGCGCCGTCTTCGGGCGACATCGTGCTGGAAGTTCGGCTGGAGGATATCTTCGCTGATCTCAGCGCCTTCACTTTCGCGCGTGATTTTGTGCACGAGCGCGGTTACCGCATCTGCATCGACGGCGTGACGTACAAAACCTATCCTTATGCCGACAGCAACCGCCTTGGCGTTGCGTATGCCAAGCTGATGTGGACGCAGGACCTGGCCGCCATGATGGGTACCGAGCGCGCCCAGCAATTCAAGGATTTGATCCGCGAACGGCGCCGCGGGCGCACCATTCTGTCACGCTGCGATTCCGATGCCTCCGTGCGCATCGGCAGCCAGCTTGGCATTACCCTGTTCCAAGGCCGTCATCTCGACACATTGCTGCGCGAAAAATCCTAATGCGGGGGTCGCGGCGTTTAACGCACCCGCGACACTTTGAGCCGATGGAGAGGCACCCCATGAGCCAA